>NZ_JAYRLZ010000104.1:0-14134 GCF_041904975.1 Chitinimonas sp.
ATTTGCCTTCGCACATCAACTCAGCTACACTCATTCGTTTCGCTTCGTTTTTGTCTGCGTCAGCAGCAGAGAAGCGAACTATACGCACCACCCCGAAAACCGTCAACACCCTAATCGCAAAAATCTTCAGAAAGTTTGTAAGTCGTTGATTTTCAATATCAGCAATCCGGAAGATTTTTGCCGATCGTCGCAAGAATGCTTCGATGCCAAACAGGTAATGGCGCAAAACCTGTCCGGATTCAATGAAAAACGCCCCGACACGGGGCGTTTTTCATTGCTAAGGCGCTCTGGTAAGTGCGGATTGCTCGCCTAGAGGCTTACTTCCGGTTACTACCGGCCACCATACGGTACTCGAACAGCCGGCATTCCAGTGCGCCATTGAACAGAACGGTTCGCTTGCTGGCTGACAGGCGTATCAACTTTGCGAGTCGCAAGTCGGCGGTAAAGTAATAAGCGCGCCAACCGGCGAAACGTTGCTTCAGGGCATGCCCCAGCATCGGGTAGAGCGCGTCCAGCCAGGTCTGCTCTTCGAGGCGGATGCCATAAGGCGGATTGCAGATCAGCACACCCGCCTCAGCTGGCGCAGGCCGGTCCAGTGCGTCCGCTTCTTCAAGCACTACGGCATCTGCCACGCCGGCAGCGGCCAGATTGGCGCGCGCTGCATCAAGTACCGCAGGCGTGTCGTCGCTGCCATATATATATGTGATTGCACTTGGCTGCTCCTGTGCAAGCACCTTAGCCTTGATATCTGCCCACATCGCCGCATCGAAACGACTGAAGCGTTCAAAGGCAAAGGTGCGCGAGCGACCTGGGGCAATATTGCGCGCCATCATCGCTGCTTCGATCAGAAAGGTGCCGCTACCGCACATCGGGTCGAGCAATGGCTCGTCAACCTTCCAGCCAGTGAGGCGCAAAATGCCGGCCGCCAGATTCTCGCGCAACGGCGCATCGCCCGTCTCTTTGCGATAGCCGCGCTTGAACAAGGCCTCGCCGCTGGTATCCATATAGATAGTCAGCATGCGCTCGGTCAGAAAGGCATGATTGCGGATTTCGGGTGTAGCGGTATCCACGCTGGGGCGCGCATCGTGCTTGGCACGAAAGGCATCACATACCGCGTCTTTGATACGCAGGCCGATAAAGTCGAGACTCTTGAGCTTGCAGCCCACGCCGGTCACTGCCACCTTGATGGTCTTGCTGACATCGAACAGTTCCGGCCATTCGATGGCACGGGCCGCCTTATAGACATCGTCTTCACTACGATAGGACTTTTCCACCAGACGCCACAGGATGCGGCTGGCGATCCGGCTGCCAAGATTGGCGCGCATCATCAGCGCCCAATCGCCGGCAAAGGCCACGCCGCCATCGGTTGGGCGGGCATCGTCTGCACCCAGTTCGGTCAGCTCGGCACTCAGCACGTCTTCGAGGCCGCGTGGGCAGGTGGCAAAGTAGTGGAAGCGTTGTTTCATCACAATTCGAGGCCGGTTAAGCGGCTCGCCTTATTGAGGTTGATGCGTGCCCGGCCAGGCTGGCAGGCTGTCGCGGAATTTCTTGGGAAGTCTGGCGCGAACCAGCTGATACGAATCGCTCAGCCACGCTGCCAATGTAGCTGACGGTACGCGGTCTGGTGCATCCAGCTGTATCCAGCCATGGCGAGCCAGATAGGGCGCCGGGCGGATGCCGGGTTGATCGGTCAGCTCGAGAAACCGGTTGGCTGCGACCTTGATCGATATACGGGTCGACTGCGCCGGGTTTTCAGCCATCACGCAGAACATCTTGCCGCCAATGGAGAACACCTTTTCCGTTTGCCACTTGATATCGCTGGTTGCGCCCGGCAGTGCACGGCAAAAGGCATCGATGTCTGCGTGATTCATGGGCATTCAAGCTGGCTCGTATCCGCGCGCGTCGGTCAACGACGCCGACGCGTTTGCGTGATGACCGGCGCCCAGCGCTCGCTCGGGCGCTTCTTATAAGTACACAGTGTCAACTCGCTCGGCGCGAACGCATTGAGGTTGTGCGTCAGCGGCGTGGTGATCAGGTATTGCGCCTGGGTCGCCTTGAGAAAGGCCCCCACCTTGTCGATGTTGAGCACGTCCAGGTGGGCAAATGGCTCATCGATGAACACGAAGCCCGATGGGTTGGCCTCATCCATCATCAGGCCAATCAGCAGGATCAGCGACTTCATCACCTGCTGGCCGCCCGACGCCTCGCCATCGTTCAGGCCCATCATGCCTTTCTGGTCGAAGTCGAACCGCACGGTGAGGCCGGCTTGTGCCAGCACCGCGTCGTCGTTTTCGAACTGCGGCATGTCGACTTCGACATGAATCCCCGACAGCTCGCCCAGGCGCTTTACATTGGCCGCATAGGCACGAACCGTCGCACGCAGCTTGCTGATATAGGCACCGCGCGCATCGTCGGTCAGCTCACGTGCTCGGGCAACTTCGCGGGCACGGGCCGAGGTTTCGCCAGCCAAGGCATCGTAGTCTTGCTGAATCTTGTCGCGTAGCTCCAGCACGCTGGCGTCACGCTCCCAGTCGCCCTGTTCGATGCGCTGAGACTGGCGCTCGATTTCGTGGCGCACCGCCTGGATCGAGCCCCATTCTTCTTTCAGCCCAACCAGCTTGTGCGGCTGCACGCCCTGCTCGATCAAGCTCGCACGAATTTCGCGCGCCTCGCCGATCTTGCGGGTCTGCTCGGCACGGCGGCTATCGGTTTCGCGCAACAGGTTGATCACATCGCGGTTCAGCGCATCACGCGCCAGTTCAGCTTCGCGGCGCGCCATGCGCAGGCCCTCACCCTCCTTGCGCTGTTGCTCCATGGCGGCTTGCGCATCGGCCAGCTCGCCACCCAGACGCTGCGCCTGTGCCTGCAGTTCCGGCAGGGCCGCTTGTGCTGCGCCGAACTCATCACGGCGGGCGGCCAATTGCTGCACCGCATCCATACCTGCCAGCTGCAATTGCAGGCTGGCAATCTGGCGACCCAATTCGACCGACTCACCTTCCCAATCGAGAATCTGCTGGTTGATTTCACGCAAGCGCCGCGTCAGCTCATCGAGCCGGGACAAGCGCGCCGCTTCGCCAAATGCATGGTCGCGCGGATTGACGCCGATATGCCGCGCGCCGCGCCGCTCCTTGTGGTAGCCCTCGCGGGTGATCCAATCACCCTGCACGCTGGCGCCCGCTTCGACCGACTTCACCCGCTGCACATTATTCAGCTGCCGGCTCAGCCAGCCCGGTGCCTCCGCCTTGAAATCGAGCACTTCCAGTACCGAGCCGGGTACGGCGCGAGGGCAGGCTTCGCGGTCCGGCACGATGAAATGCCGGTATTGCAGGCGCTGGCCAATGCGGAAGGCCTCAGCCTTGTCCGCTTCCCGGTTCAGCAAAATGATATGGCGATAGGGCGACAGCAAGGCCTCGACAGCCTCTTGCCAGCTGTTGTCGCGCACTTCGACGATTTCGGTCAGCAACTGATGGGCGATGCCGGCTTCGTCGAGCGCGGCACGCATCTGGCGCACAAAGGGTTCGGCCGGCTGGCGACCGCCCTGCAGCGCAAACTGCAGTTCGGACAGTTGCTGGCGCTCTTCCTTGGCGGACTTGATGCGGGCATCAAGCTCGTTCTTGCTGTCGCGCAAGCGACCCAAGGTGTCGGCGAGTCCTACGCCATCGGCGCCCGACTCAGCCTCGGCCAACGCAGTGAGCTTGTCGCGCTGAGCCAAGACCCGCTCGGCATCACGCGCTTCATCGCCAGCTTTGCGGAACTGCTCCCACAGTCGGTCGTAAGCTTGCTTGGCATCGCCATCACCAGCCACCAAGGCCTCGGCCGAACTGTGCAAGCGGTAGTAACTGGCATCGGCCACTGCCAGCTCGTCCTGCTTCTGCCGGAGCAAGCGACGCTGGCCTTTGTACTGGCGCATATAGCCAGCCAGGGAATCCCAAGCCTCGAGATAGCGCAGGCCGGGTAGCACGGTTTTTTCCAGCTGTTCGACTTCATCTTGCAGGCCGCGCCATTCCAGATGGCGATTGGCCCGCCCTTTCATCTGCTCGACCTTGCCGCCGAGGCCATCGAGATTGCGTTCCAGCTCGGCCAGCTCCTGCTCGGCAGCACGCTGCTCAACCTTGGCCTGTTGATAATGATCGAGCACCTGCTTGTCGCCAAAGACCTGGAAAACCAGATCCAGCAAGGCTTTCGGGCTGTATTCGCACAGCTTGTCGGTGTCGCCCTGCTCCAGCGCCAGCACTTCGGCGATTGCACGAGTCAAACCGGCCTGCTCCAGCGCCATCTTGTATTCATTTACCCCCAGCCAGCGCAGCTGCTCTTCGGTTTCCGGCAACAGCTCGACCTCGCCCTCGGCAATAGCGTAATGGCGCGCCCAGTCACCGCCCTGCTTTTTTACCCGGCAGAACAGCGTGACCTTGTCGGCGGTGATCGGAAAGAAGGGATAGGGAAACAATCCGCCACCCTCGCGGCGCGGGTTGTCGACCACGCCGCGCAGCCAGGCCACCGGCTCGGTGCTGTTGCGTACGTAGCGCTTGTAATCGCGGCGACCGGAACAGCGCTGGGCCAGCAGGGTGCGCAAGGCATCCAGCAAGGTCGTCTTGCCCGAGCCATTGGGCCCGACAATGGTGACGATCTGGGCATCGAGCGGGACTTCGATGCTCTGCCAGAAGTCCCAGTTGCGCATTTCCAGTTTTCTGAATTGGAACATGGTTGAAAACCTTAACTTCCTGAAATCTTGAACCACAGAGAACACGGAGAACCCGGAGGGGGCACAGAGCAAACCGTAGGGCTGGGCGGGTCGTGCCAGCCCCTGGCCTCAGGTCGAATTCGCTCACCGGCTGGCACGGGCCGCCCTGCTTGTTTTTCTGCTTTTCCCTCTGAGCCACCTCTGTGTTCTCAGTGTTCTCTGTGGTTTAAGGTTTGCTTTTAAGCAGCATCTGCCACCGCATCCGCCCGACGCTTGAGCACTTCGCCCAGCGCCCCCTCGATGATGCGCGGCGCCAATGTGGCGTAATCCAGCATCAGGTCCAGCAGCGGTCCTTCGACAATGATCTTGTTGCGGCGCTCGATAAAACCGAGGCGTGCCAGCTGGCCCAGATTGGTGTTCATGCGCGTCTTGCCGCCCAGCTTGTCTCGGAAGTCGGCATACAGGGCGTCTTCCGGCACGCCGACCGACACCTCCTCGCCCTGCATCAGCGGCTTTTCCGCGCCGAACATATCGCTCTGACCCTCCTGGTCTTTTTCGGCGCGAGCAATCTGTCGCTCGCGCTTGGGCAGGATGATCAGCGCCCACAGCACCACCAGCAGCGCCACCGCATCTCGCGGCAGGTTCATATTGTTGTTGAGCCAGGCGTCGCCCTCGCCAAACACGAAGGGCTGCAGCTCGCTACTGAGGCCCACCGCAAGGAATTCGGCATAGGGGTTCTCCAGCAGCACCAGCCCTACTTCAGCCAGGCGCTGATCGAGCGAGTGACGAAATTCCTCGTCAACCAGCGCACGGCGTGCCAATGGGTCGTTGCGTGGAATAAAGCGGTGCGCCATCAGGCGGGCACACAAAATAGACAGTGCGTCGTTCATGACATTGCCTTCAACGGCGCGCCCAGCGAGATCAGCCGGGCACGGGTTTGTGCGGGGTCGGTGTGGTATGTGGCAAGAGATCCCGGCTCACCAGCAGATTGGATGTCGACTGCGTCAACTTGCACGGACTCACTCACCATCGGACGGGCGCAGTTCGCCCCGCGAGATATGTGCGACTTCCGGGTGATCCAGCGCCACCACGGTACCGTCCGTCACCAGTCTGAGTGGCAGCTTGACGATATCGCCCACCACGCTGTCCTCAACCGCCGCTTCCGCATCACCAATCAGTGACAGCAGCGACAAGCGATAGGCGGTTTCGACATAGCTATCGGCGACGATGCCTTCGTGCAAGGCGGTCGGCGCAACCACTTTGGCCAGAAAGCCATGCAGCGCTTCGGCGGCAAACAGGCGTTCGGCTTCCGGCGCGCCAATTGCCGGAGCCGATTTTTTTTCCGGCATGGCATAGGCTTCCGCCACGGCTCGTTCGCGCTCGACCAGCTCGAATTCCGCCATGTCGACCATCTCATCCGGGGTGATAAACGCCAGCTGCGGCGGGTAGCAGAGCATGCCGCTGGCAAGCCCTGCCAAAGCGGCCTGGCTGGCACCACGTAACCATTCGCCGATATCGCTGGAAGTCAGGCCAGATTCGCCCAGGTGTACGCGCTGCGCCTGTAGTTGATTAAGCCGGCGCTGGAACACGCCGGTAAGCCGCAGCAGGCGCGACTGCACTTCATGGATCGCCTGCACCGCATCAAGTGTGCGGCGATCATATTGCTCGTCGGCCATCAGTTCATGGGTCAGGGTCGTGCCCTTCTGCACCCAGCGCCAGACCGACTCCAGCCGCCCCTGTGCCTTGCGGATCTGGTATTCCGACTGCGACTCAAGCGCGTCGTCAAAATAACGATGCAACTCTTTCAAGCGCGCCAGCAAATGCTGCAAGGATTCGTTGCTGACCTTGCCCATCTGCTGCTGGCCAGCCGCTTGCGCGGTCAGGTAACCGAGCTCGGCATCCTCGTCGGCAAACGCCAGCAAGGTCGACAGCGCTGCCAGCGCCACTCGTCCGGTTTCGGCGATCTGGTACAGGCTTTCATCGGCATCCCACTGCAACAGCCCGTTTTCGCGCAGGCGTCGCAAAACCGTATCAAGCTTGACCTGATCAACATAGGCGAAATGCGCCTGCAATTGCTGCGGCGACCAGCGCGGCTCGTGGCCGCGCGCACCGATCTCGCGCAACACCAGCAAGCGCACCAGCACCTGCTCTTCATTGCCATGGAACAGGGTAATAAAGGCGCCAAGCAATTCACGGGCGCGTAGCAACTCCGCCAGCTGCGGAAGATCGAGCGGGTTGAACTTATCGGAAAAAAACTCGATTAGAGACGATTCCGACTGAGTGCTCATTTCAGCATCGCCAACACAAAATCCCGATATTGCTCCCGCATCGGCAATGCCATATCGACTTTCATCTGCCGCCTCAATGCTGTGGTCGCGATGCCAGCCTTAGGATTGAACCCTTGCTTTTCCATGGTCTCCCAATAGAAACCAATACCGCGTTTTTGCCACAATGGCAGGTCATTGAAATTCACGCCGTTGCTGAACAACAGCCCATTTTTCTCGGAAACATCCAGCCTGGACAGCATAGCCGCCGCCCGGTGTGGTGTTTCGCCACGCTTGCGTAGCGTCCAGTAACAGTGGGCATTCAAGGCGTTGCGCGCAGCATCTTCATTGCGCCAAGCAAAATAGTCTGCAACCAGCGCCGCTGACGGTAACTGACAGATTCGGCTGTCGAACGCAGCAATGCCGCCCAGTTGCAAGCTGAAGCAAGCACTCGCTTCACCAGCCAGAATCGAATTCCACTTTCGTTCTTTGCGGTTGAACGCATCTTCGCTCAGATGGAACAGGAGCGATATTTCGTCACTCTGTGTATATCCATAAGTGACATTAAAACCGCACTGCATCAGGTGTTTGACGGTATCAACCATCATGTCCCGGAAACGAGGATCGTAAGGCGCCTCGAACTTGTAGACATCTTTGGTTAGTCGGGTGAAACCACGGCCATCAATACGCGCAACCATGTACACGCCAGGCATTACACATACATCATGTGCAGTTTCATAAACGCGCATTCGATCGTCGAGATCGTCAAACCTCATCTGGGCACGCCTCTATTAGAAAATCACCGCCTTCAGCCTGGACCCGGAAAACACCATCAAAGCCCTCATCTATGCGCGGTCGCTGAAACCGTGCGAAGTAATGTTTAAGGCCCACCTCAGGCACGCGTGCTTGACCCTCGCGTGCCTCATTTCGCACAGCACAGCGTTCATATGAATCGTCGAACCAATACGCCAAGACACCAAACCCTGCCGCCCTAAGCGCAGGCAGGTAACGCGCCCGATCGGCGCGAGTGGGGTTGGTATTATCGATAACCATTGCCTGCTTTGCAGCGATACATGCCTCTAACAGTACGCGCTCCCGATGCCGCGTTCGCAACATGTCCAGATTGAGACGGACATGACTCGAAAACAAATGAGCCCTACAGAAGCTCGATTTGCCGCTAGCCTGAGGGCCAATCAACACTATCGCCTGCATCTGGCATCAAGATTTGGTCGGATCATAAGGCTCATGCAAAGCCTCGGCCTCAGTCGGCGCGCCTTCTTGACGTTGCGCACGCGTCGCTTCCAGATAATCCATGATCGCCCAGGTCAGCTGCTGGGTGCCTTCGCCGGTCAGGCCGGAGATGGTGAACACGCGCTGCGCCATCGGGTCGAGCGGCGCCAGCGGATCAAACGCCTGCTTGGGCCAGCCGAACGCTTCGAGGAAGGCATCGATGCGCGCCTGGCGCTCGTCCTCTGCAATCATGTCGAGCTTGTTCAGCACCAGCCAGCGCGGCTTTTGGTACAGCGCCTCGTCGTATTTGCGCAGCTCTTCGACAATGGCGCGCGCCTCGTAGACCGGGTCGGTTTCTTCGCTGAAGGGCGCCAGATCGACGATATGCAGCAACAGGCCGGTGCGGGCCAGATGCTTGAGAAAGCGGTGACCAAGGCCCGCGCCTTCTGCCGCACCTTCGATCAGGCCGGGAATATCGGCGATGACGAAGCTGCGGTTGTGATCGATACGCACCACGCCCAGATTGGGCGCCAGGGTGGTAAAGGGGTAATCGGCCACCTTGGGCTTGGCGGCAGACACCGCGCGGATAAAGGTCGACTTGCCGGCATTGGGCATGCCGAGCAGGCCGATATCGGCCAGTACCTTCAGTTCCAGCTTGTACTCGCGATGCTCGCCCTCTTCGCCATGGGTGAACTGGCGCGGTGCGCGATTAGTAGATGTCTTGAAATGCAGATTGCCGAGGCCGCCCTTGCCGCCCTTGGCGATCATCACTTGCAGGCCGTCGTGGGTCAGGTCGGCCACCACTTCGCCGGTTTCGCTGTCGGCGATTACCGTACCAACCGGCATGCGCAGGAAGATATCGTCGGCACCCTTGCCATAGCAGTCGGCACCACGGCCGTTTTCGCCATGCTTGGCGCGGTACTGCTTGACGAAGCGATAGTCGACCAGGGTATTGATGTCCTTGTCGGCCACCACCCAGATGCTGCCGCCCTTGCCGCCATCGCCGCCATCGGGGCCGCCGCGCGGCACGAACTTCTCGCGGCGCATGCTGGCCGAACCATTGCCGCCATTGCCGGCAAACACTTCAATGCGGGCTTCGTCGATAAACTTCATGGGCAGGCCATTCCTGTGGTTATTGGCTGGTCCGCAAGGCGGCAAGCACGGGGGCAATAAACGAAAAAGCCCTATCTTGGCGATAGGGCTTTGAATTCTAGGCGAAACGCCCCGTGGGAGCGAATCGCCCAGCCGGCCGAAGCCAGCTGATCCAGCGCGATTAAGCCTCGACGCCGGTGTAGGGCTCGACCACGACGGTCTTGCGCTTGAGCGCGCCCTTGACGACAAACTTCACATAACCGTCCACCTTGGCGAACAGGGTGTGATCCTTGCCCATGCCAACGTTTTCACCGGCGTGGAAACGGGTGCCACGCTGACGGATGATGATGGAACCGGCCGGAATCAATTCGCCGCCGTAAACCTTGGTACCCAGTCGTTTCGACTCGGAGTCGCGACCGTTACGCGAACTACCACCTGCTTTTTTATGTGCCATGGCTGTACGCTCCTGTTACTTGACGATGGCGTCAATGCGAATTTCAGTGAAATTCTGACGATGGCCTTGGCGCTTCTGGTAGTGCTTACGGCGACGCATCTTGAAGATGCGGACCTTTTCGCCACGACCGTGCGACACCACGGTAGCCTGGACCTTGGCACCGCTTACCAGCGGGGTACCAACCGAAACCGCTTCACCGTCCACCACCATCAGCACTTCTTCAAGCACGATCTGGGTGTCGATGTCGGCGGCAATCTGTTCTACTTTAAGTTTTTCACCGATGGCAACTTTGTACTGCTTGCCGCCGGTTTTTATGACCGCGTACATGACTGAGCTCCTGACGTAAATCCCCACGCAAAGCGCGAAGAGCACGCGAATATACGCAAGTTACTGAATTGGGTCAAGATTTTCGACAAGCAGCCAGCGAGAGACTGCTGAACGGCCGGCTCGGCTATAATCGCGCCGTCTGTCATGCCCAGCCCAGAAATTTCCGTGTCCATCGAACTCGTCAAATCCGCCACCTCTGCCGATATGCAGGCAGTCGACCAACTTATCCGCAGCCGGCTGCATTCCGATGTCGTGCTGGTGCGCCAGGTGGCCGAGTATATCGTCTCATCGGGCGGCAAACGCCTGCGCCCGGTACTGGTGTTGCTATCGGCCGGCGCACTGGGTTACCAGGGCCAGCATCACCATGAGCTGGCTGCGGTAGTGGAATTCATCCATACCGCCACCTTGCTGCACGATGATGTGGTGGACGAATCGAGCCTGCGGCGCGGTCGCGACACCGCCAATGCCCTGTTCGGCAATGCCGCCAGCGTGCTGGTTGGCGACTTCCTGTATTCGCGCGCTTTCCAGATGATGGTCAGCGTCAATGATATGCGGGTAATGCAGGTTTTGGCCGATGCCACCAATATCATTGCCGAGGGCGAGGTATTGCAGCTGATGAATATTGGCGATGCCGACCTCGACGAGGCGGCCTATCTGCGGGTGATCCGCTACAAGACCGCCAAGCTGTTCGAAGCTGCCGCACGACTGGGCGCCTTGCTGGTCAAGGCCGATGCGGCCACCGAAGACGCCATGGCGCGCTTTGGCATGCACCTGGGCACTGCCTTCCAGATTGTCGACGATGTGCTGGACTACACTGGCGACGCTGGCGAGATCGGCAAGAATCTCGGCGACGATCTGGCCGAGGGCAAATGCACGCTGCCGCTGATCCACGCCATGCGCCTTGGCACCGCCGAGCAAGCGGAAGTGGTGCGCCAAGCCATTACCCATGCGCAACGCGACAATTTCCCGGCGGTATTGGCCGCCGTGCAAGGTAGTGGTGCGCTGGATGCCGCGCTGGAGGCCGCACGTGACGAAGCTCGCCTGGCGCTCGAGGCAATCGCCATGCTGCCATCCAATATCCACAGCGACGCACTGAGAGCACTGACCGGTCTGGCCGTAGATCGCACCAGCTAAACGCCCGGACTTTACAGCGCGTTTTCGAATCGGGATAATGCGCCCCTCATTCGGGGTGTAGCTTAGCCTGGTAGAGCGCTACGTTCGGGACGTAGAGGCCGGAGGTTCGAATCCTCTCACCCCGACCAGGATTGCAGTCAAACAAAAAACCGCACAGCAAACCGTGCGGTTTTTTGTTTTGTACTTGGCGAGCAGTCAGCGGCGTCTAACAAGTAGGCCGCAAGCATCAACCACCGCTTACCACTGCATTTCGCCCTTGTGCACCTTGGCACCGATATCCAGCGACATGCCGAGGCCTGCCTGTGGGTAGGCTTTCTGCATTGCCGCAATCAACTCGGCACTGTTCTTGGCCTTGGCCGCCTCGACGCTGAAGCGTTGCACATAGTCACGGGTGTAGCGTACAGCACTGATATCCAGCGCCGTGCCCGGTGCCATATGGCCTGGAACGACAGTAGTCGGCTTGAGCGCTTCGATTTCGTCGAGCTGGGCCAGCCAGGCTTTCTGCTCGCTGGCCTTTTGCGTATCCGCCATCCAAACATGCAGATTGCCGAAGATCGCGATATTGCCGGCGATGGTCCTGATTGATGGAATCCACACATAGGGGCGATGAGCCAGCTCGCCGGTAGTACCGCGCACTTCAATGGTTTCGCCATCCACGCTCAGGGTGGTACCACTCAGCAGCGCAGGCACCACCGGCTTCACCGGTGCATTGGCGCCCATCTTCGGCCCCCAGAATGCCACCTTGCCCGCCAGCTTGGCCTCGATTTTCTCGCGTACCGCCGGGGTGGTCAGCACCTGGGCTTGCGGGAAGTAGCGCTTCAGCACTTCGGCGCCAAAGTAGAAATCCGGGTCGGCATTGCTGATCAAGATGGCCTTCAAGGTCTTGCCACTATCGAGCACATTGGCGGCAACCCGCAGGGCATCGGCCTGGGTAAAGCCGCTATCGATCACCACCGCCTCGGTCTTGCCACTGACCACCACGGCATTGACATGAAAGCTATTGCTGTCGGCGTTGTAGACCTTGATGCTCAGCGGCGCAGAAGGCTGGGCGCCAGCCTCGCTGGCAGCCACCACACCCAGCGTGAGCGCAGGCAGGACAAAACGGGCGATTTTGCTTAACTTGAACATGATGAATTCCCAATGTGAATGCGTAATTTCGACGGGCCGAACTGTAATTCTTTCCGTATGGTTGATAAAGTTCATATCAATTGAATATTTGTTACCTGAAATGCAAAAATGGATCGCCTAAGCGCTGTGCGGGTTTTTGTGGAAGTCAGCAGTCGCGGCAGCCTCACCCAGGCCGCCGAGCAACTGGATATGTCGGTGGCCATGGCCAGCCGTTACCTGGCAGCAGCCGAAGACTGGCTTGGTGCGCGCCTCCTGCATCGGACCACCCGGAAAATCAGTCTGACCGATGCCGGCATGGCCGCCTTGCCGTCGTGCAAGCAGCTGCTGGAGCTGGCGGATGAAGCGCGGAATCTGGCGGCAGAGCGACATCATGAGCCAACGGGCCTCCTGCGCGTCACTACCGCCAGCTCCTTTGCCGACGCCCAGCTCACGGCAGCACTGATCGCCTTCCAGCAATTGCACCCGCAAGTGGAGATCATTTTGTCGGTTGGCGACAAGGCGGCCGACCTGGTGGGCGATCGGGTCGATCTGGCAATACGGATCACCAACACCCTGGACCCGGCCATGATCAGTCGTCCGCTGGCGGTATGCCGCTCCATGCTGTGCGCATCCCCCGCCTATCTGGCGCAGTTCGGCCAACCCGACCATCCCGACGATTTACGCCGGCATCGCTGCGTTGCCCATGCGTTCGGTATCGGCAAGCAGTACCGGTTTAGCCGGAATGGCGAAACAATCACGGTTCCGGTCGATTGGCGCTTTCACACCAATGAAACGGCAGTGCTACGGCGGGCGGTGCTGGCGGGGGCCGGTATCGGCATGCTGCCGAGCTATTACCTGGGTGATGATTTACAGGCCGGCAGATTGGTGCAGCTATTGCCCGGCTATGAAGTGGACACCTTCGGCATCCATGCGATCTACCTGTCGCGCCAGCATCAACCGCTGGCCCTGCGCTTGCTGGTCGACTTTCTGGCCGAGCGTTTTTCCGGCGAAATTCCACCCTGGGACCAGTTTTTGCATGGTGCACGCCAAGCGTCGTAACTGGCGGTGCAGGCCGCCCCCGTTATCAATCAGATCAACGTCTTGGCGCAATTTCAACAGGCAAAAAAATTCCCGCCGGCTTGCGCCAATTGCGGGAAGAGGAGGAGGAATCGGTTCGCGCCGCAAAACCTAGCGCGATTGGATTTATGCTAGCGCGGAAATTATATTCCTGCAAGGCAAAGATATTTTATTTCCAGGTAGTCTTCGATGCCGTGGCGTGAACCCTCGCGCCCGAGGCCGGATTGCTTGACGCCACCGAACGGCGCTACCTCGGTCGAGATCAGGCCGGAATTAACGCCGACCATGCCATATTCCAGCGCCTCACCCACCCGGAAGGCACGGCCCAGGTCCTTGCTGTAGAAATAGGCGGCCAAGCCGAACTCGGTATCGTTGGCGCGTTCTATCACCTCTTGTTCGGTATCGAACTTGAACAGCGGCGCCAGCGGGCCAAAGGTCTCCTCGCGTGCCACCTTCATATTCTGGGTTACGCCGGTGATGATGGTCGGCTCGAAAAAGCTGTGGCCGAGCGCATGGCGCTTGCCGCCCAGCACGACCTTGCCGCCCTTGGCTAGTGCATCGGCGATATGTTCTTCCACCTTTTCGACCGCCTTGGTGTCGATCATCGGGCCTTGCGTCACGCCGGGCTCCAGGCCATTGCCCACCTTCAACTTGCCGACCGCCACCGCCAGCTTTTCGGCAAAGGCATCGTAGACACCGGCCTGCACATACAGGCGATTGGCGCACACGCAAGTCTGGCCGGCATTGCGATATTTCGAACCGATGGCG
>NZ_JAYRLZ010000415.1:0-2503 GCF_041904975.1 Chitinimonas sp.
GAAAACGCAGCGGTCTGCGCCGCTGCGGAAGTAATGCGATTGCTGCCGGCACAGCAAAATGTGCCGGCGGTGCGCCTGGCTTAAATGGCCTTGGCCTTTACATAGCTGCCCGGCGCTGCCTCAATCGTCCTGTATTTGCGATTGCCCGCGGTCTTGGGCGCCGCCACACGCTTACCCGACTTGGGCTGCAGCCATAGATCCCAGTCCTGCCACCAACTGCCAGGGCGGCTTTCTGCGCCGTCCAGCCAGCTATCGCAGGAGGCCGGCAGGTTCTCGTTCACCCAGTAGTTGCGGCGATTGCTGCTCACCGGGTTGATCGAACCGGCAATATGGCCGGAGGCGCCCAGCACAAAGCGCACTGCCTTGCCGCCCCACAGCTGCGTACCGCGATAGGCCGACTTCCACGGCACGATGTGGTCCTCGCGCGCGGCGAAAATATACACGGGCCAGTCGTAGCTCGACACATCGACCGGCACGCCGCACACCTGCATGCCGGCGGGCTTGGCCAGGTTGTTTTCCAGATACATATTGCGCAGGAAGAAGGTGTGCATCGGCATCGGCAGATTGGCCGAGTCGTTGTTCCAGTACAAAAGGTCGAACAGAGGCGGCGTCTTGCCCTTCAGGTAGTTGTTGACCACATAGTTCCAGATCAGGTCATTGGCGCGCAGCATCGAAAACGCGCGGGCCAGCTCCTTGCCACTGATCACGCCACCTTCGGCCAGCCGCGCTTCGCGCTCCTCCACCAGGGCACGATCGACAAACAATTTGATATCGCCCGGCTCGGTGTGATCGATCAAGGACGTCATAAAGGTGACGCTCTCGAACCAGTCAAGCTCACGCGCCTTCATCACCGCTAGGGTGGTCGCCAGGATCACGCCGCCGATACAGAAGCCCAGCACATTGATCTTGTCCTGCTTGGCAATCTCGCGCACCACCTCGGCCGCCTTGATCACCCCGTTCTCGACATAGTCATCCCAGGTGAGATGCCCGAGTTCCGGCGTGGTACTGCGCCAGGAGATCATGAACACCGTGTAACCCTGGGCGACAAAGTGCCGCACCATCGAGTTATCCGGCTGCAAATCCATCAGATAGTACTTGTTGACCGAGGGCGGTACGAACAGGATGGGCCGCTCGTACACCTGCTCGGTAGTCGGCGTGTACTGGATCAGCTGGAACAGCTCGGACTGGAAAACCACGCTGCCCGGGGTGATGGCCAGATTCTCGCCGACCGCGAACTGGGTTTCGTCGGTCATCGAGATATGGCCTTTCTCCATATCCAGCGCCAGCTGCTTCATGCCATCGGCAAGGCTTTGCCCCTGGGTATCCATGGCCAGCTTGATCACTTCCGGATTGGTCAGGGCGAAATTGGCCGGCGACAGTGCATCAATGAATTGTCGGGTGTAAAAAGCAGCTTTTTCGCGCGAGGCTTCATCCATCGGCACACCATCGACCACCTCGGTCAGCCATTTCGAGGTGAGCAAGTAGTTCTGCTTGATGAAGTCAAAGAAAGGGTATTCGGCCCACTCCTGTGCAGCAAAGCGACGGTCGCCTTTTTCAGCCGGCGCGACCTCGCCCACGCCCAAGAGGCCCATCCACAAATCCATCTGCTGCTTGTAATAGCCGCTTTGCAGATGCGCCAGCTGGACGGCACTACCCTTCATGCCCTCCATCAGTTGATCGAACACCTGCTTGCTAGCAGGCGGGGTGGCCGGCTGTATGCCGTTGACAAAGCTTTCCAATATCTTGCGATTGGTGTCGGTCAGCGAATGCAGGAATTCATTGAAACGGGCTGGATCGGCAAACGCGGTAGTGCTCGATTGGGTCAAGGCAGTCTCCTGGCGCGTGGCAGCTCGATCACCGCCATCGCTTGTTGCATTGCAGCAAAATGTTCGCGTCGGCATTTTAGACATGCGTTGCCTGCCGACACAAGCGACGATTTTGTGGCAGCGCAAGGCAAGTAAGCATGCAGTTTTTTGTTAATATTCCGGCCCTTAGCGCAGGAATGCGTGAATATTGCCGGACAGCAATTCAGGTAGCACTTGATGTTTGTTCGCTTACCTACTGATTTTCATGGATTTTCGGCAATCGCCTATGTATGATCAAAACCTCGCTTCAACGCTTTTTCGGAGATGTCGCATGACATTCCGCCTCTCCACCGCGGCAAATCTGTTGGCATTGGCATGTTTGCTGCTGGCAGCACCGGTCGAAGCCAGCCGTAGCGGCCAGCACAAGGCGCATGGCGCCAGCAGCCAAACCAAGGCAAGCAAGGGCAAGAAAGTCCGCTCCTCAGCCAAGGCGCAAAAGCTGGCTGCCGGCAAAGTCCGCAAAAACCATCTTCGTCGCGTTTCGGCACCGGCAAGCAGCCTGAATGCCTTCGCCGAACCCGCGCTGTACTCCAGCGCGGCCTTGGTGGTCAATGAATTGTCGGGCGAACATATCTTTGAAAAGAATGTGCAGTCCGTCACGCCGATCGCCTCGATCAGCAAGTTGATGACGGCCATTG
>NZ_JAYRLZ010000416.1:0-2501 GCF_041904975.1 Chitinimonas sp.
TCGGTGTATATCCTGTTGCTGGGCCTGTTTTCGGTCGGTATCGGCGCGGGGTCTGCCCTGTGTGAAACCCTGTCCGGCCGCAAGGTGGAAATCGGACTGGTGCCATTCGGCTCCATCGGCATGTGTCTGTTCGGTATCGATCTCTACTTTGCCCGGCCGCTCAGCATGGGCCAGCACCTCGATTGGCTCGGCTTTGTCGCGCAGCGCGAGCACTGGCGCATGCTGTTCGACCTGACCATGCTGGGCGTGTTCGGCGGCTTTTTCTGCGTGCCGCTGTATGCGCAGATCCAGCTATTGACCGAGCCGGAATACCGCTCGCGCATCATCGCCGCCAACAATATCCTCAACTCCTTCTTCATGGTGATCTCGGCCATTGTCAGCGTGTTGATCCTGATGGCTGGCGCCTCGATTCCGCAGCTCTTGCTGATCGTCACCCTGATGAATATCCCGGTGGCGCTGTATGTATACGGCCTGCAGCCGGAATTCTTGATGCGCTTTCTGGTGTGGATTGCCACGCACACCATGTACCGGGTCAAGCACACCGGCCTCGACAATATCCCCGACGAGGGGCCGGCCATCCTGGTGTGCAACCATGTGAGCTTTATGGATGCCTTGGTGATAGGTGGCGCGATCAGGCGGCCGGTGCGCTTTGTCATGGACCACCGCATATTCAAGGTGCCGGTGCTCAATTTTATCTTCCGCACCGCCGGCGCCATCCCGATCGCCCCGGCCAAGGAAGACCCGGCCATGAAGGAGCTGGCGCTGGCCAAGGTGCAGGAATATCTGGCGCAGGGCGAGCTGGTGTGCATCTTCCCCGAGGGCAAGATTACCTATGACGGCGAGCTCAATGTGTTCAAGCCCGGCGTGGAAGCCATGGCGGCTCAGTCGGGTGCACAGGTGATCCCGATGGCGCTGCGCGGCCTGTGGGGCAGTTTTTTCAGCCGCAAGGACGGCGCCGCCATGCTCAAATTCCCACGCCGTGCCTGGTCACGCATCGAGCTGGTAGCCAGCGCAGCGGTGCCAAGCGAACAGGTGAATGCGGCTGATCTGCAGCAAAGGGTGGCTGCATTGCGTGGTGACTGGAAGTAATCGTGCGTGTAGGTCGGACTTCAGTCCGACATGGATTGACATGGCTGTGTTCGGAAAACCCAAAATCTTGAACCACAGAGGGCACAGAGTACGCAGAGGTGGCACAGAGGGGAAGGGGGCGAGGCCGATCCACGGCCCGTGTGCCTGGCTGTTTGTAGGAGCGGCTTTAGCCGCGATGGTCGGTACAACTTGCTTTCCCGCGACCTTTTCCTCGCGTTGATTGCAAGTTGGGCATCATCAATATGCGCGCCTTGCTCTGTGCCCCCGCCGTGTTCTCTGTGGTTCGAGTTCTCGTTCGCTAGCCACTATCTAAGCTTTGCCCCAATGTGTGCGTGCTGCACTGGCGCGCGCAAAACGCTCGGCCAAAGCCGCGCTGTCGCTGGCTTGCAGGGCCTCTATCAATTGGTCCAATTCATGCCGGAACGCCTGCAAGTCGCCCAGCAGTGCCGGGCGATTGGCCAGGGCGATATCGCGCCACATTTCCGGGTGGCTGCCGGCGATGCGGGTGAAGTCGCGAAAACCGGTGGCAGCGAGGCGCAGGCAATCGTTTGCGTCGGGCCGGTCCAGCACGCTGTTCATATAGGCAAACGCCAGAAGATGCGGCAGATGGCTGACGGCGGCGAACACCGCGTCATGGCGCTCGGCGTCGAGCGTCACTAAGTGGGCGCCGCAGGCCTGCCATAGCGCAGCAATGCGGGTGGTGGTGGTGCCGGCCGTTTCGGCCAAGGGGCACAACACCACCTTGCGCTCTTCATACAGGCTGTAGCGCGCTGCTGCAGCACCCGATAAATCAGACCCGGCAATCGGATGCGCCGGCAGGCAGCGGTCGAGGCTATCTGCCAGATGCTTGCGGTAGAGCGCCGCCACGTCGCGCTTGGTGCTGCCGGCATCGGTGACGATGGTGTGGCGCGGCAGGGCAGGGGCGATGCACGCCAGCACGGCATCCATCTGCCCGACCGGGGTGGCGAGCAGCACCAGATCGGCATCCTGTACCGCTTGTGCCGGGTCGGTTTCGGCCTGGTCGATCACCTTGAGCTGCAGTGCGCGCTGCAGGTTTTCCGGCGAGCGCCCGACACCAATTACTTGATCGACGAGGCCGGCGCGGCGCAAATCCAGCGCGAACGAGCCGCCAATCAGGCCGACGCCGATTACTACCAGCTTGTTGATGCGGTTTGGCGTCATTGATTGCTCTCGCTCGGGAATGATTGAACACGTCACGAACACGCCAACGGCGCGACTCCCCCGCGAAGGCGGGAGAGACAGGGGAATGGCTCAGCGAATATCCCTTCGCCTACGGGAGTAACAGCCTTGGGCTACCCGGGGCCCGCGGCGCCGCGTGATCGTTTTCCCCTAAAAATTCGAAGGCTTCTGTGGCGCAATGGCCTGGATATGGTATTCGGGGGTATAGCGAT
>NZ_JAYRLZ010000105.1:0-13906 GCF_041904975.1 Chitinimonas sp.
AGGCCCTGGCGCAGGCAGTGCAGCAGGCGCAGTTGCTGCAGCTGCAAAACCAGTTGCGCCCGCACTTTATCTTCAACGCCCTCAACAGCATCCGCGCCCTGATGTTTGAAGACCGCGAGGCTGCCGCCGCGATGATCACCGGCCTGTCCACCTTGCTGCGCAGCAGCCTGCAAGGCGAACAGGGGCTGACCACGCTGGCCGATGACTGGGCGCTGGCGCAGCACTATCTGCATATCGAGGCGGTGCGGCTGGAGCGGCGTCTGCGCGTGCAGTGCGACATTACGCCGGCACTGGCGGCGCGTCCGCTGCCGGCCTTTACCTTGCTTACCCTGTGCGAAAACGCCATCAAGCATGGCATTGCACCGCTGTCCGAGGGCGGCAGCCTGCTGATCAGGGCGCAGGAGTCGACAGATGGCTGGCAGCTGCAGGTGTGCAACCCCTGCACCAGCGCGCGGCCGGAAGGTTTGTCGCTAGGGCTGGCCAATCTGCGCGAGCGGCTGCGTCTCTTGCAGCCCGACGCCCGCATCGAGGCAGGCCGTGATGGCGATCAATACCGGGTGTGCCTCAGTTTCACGGGAGCGAAGCATGCGCATCATGCTGGTGGATGACGAGCGCCTGGCGCGCGCTGAATTGCGCCGCCTGCTGGCGCCCTATGCGGTGGAGATTGTTGCCGAGGCGGCCGATGGCCTGTCGGCCCTGCAGGCCTACGCGCAAGCAAGGCCCGATGTGCTGTTTCTCGATATCGACATGCCGGGCATGAGCGGCATCGAGCTGGCCTGCGCGCTCGACGGCCAGGCGCATATCGTGTTTTGCACCGCCTATGCCGAATTCGCCAGCAAGGCCTTCGACTTGCAGGCGGCCGATTATCTGGTCAAGCCGGTCGAGCCGGCCCGCTTGGCCCAGACCATGGCGCGTTTGCAGGCTGGCGCATCGAGCTATCTGCCCGATGAGCATCGCCTCCTGCTGCGGCGCGGCGATCAATTGCACTTGCTGCGCCTGGGGGACGTGCTGCGCTTCGATAGCGCCGGCAACTATGTGCAACTGACCTCGGCCTCCGGACGCTACCTGCTGGCCGGCAGCCTCGCCCGCTTGCTACCAAGATTGGACCCGCAACGCTTCTTGCTGGCCAGCCGTGGCACGGTATGCCGCTTCGATGCCATCACCAGCCTGAGCGACGAAGGCGGCTCGGCCTTGTCGCTGCACTTGAGCAATGGCGAACAGATCGCCCTGTCGCGGCGGCAGGCCAAGGTGTTGCGGGAGCGGTTTACTTTGTAGCGAAGGGTGCCCCAGCACAAACTGCGCCCGCATTTTCTGTGCGAGGGGTACCGGCCGCAGACACGTGTGCAATACTGCGCCTCCGCCCGATCAAGCCCCGTTTTGCCATGAAATATGTATTGTTTCCCCAGCTGCTCATTGCGGCTGCGCTCGCCCTGCCTACCGTTGCCCAGGCGTGGATGTGTAGTAAGCCCGAACCCGAGGACGCGCTATACGACGCTCCCGCGATTATTTACGGCCATGTACTGGAGCCTGACCCCAAAGAATGCCAGTACGAAAAAGACGAAATATACATTGAAGGCTATGGGGCCCATCGGAAGGCTCGTTTCCATGTTGATGTCGCGATCAAAGGCAATGTCCCGGATGAAGTAACACTTGGTTATGGGTCGTGGGGTTGTGGCCGCGGCGTCAAGAAGGGCGAGATACTGACGCTTTTTGCATGGAAAAGCAGTCGGGAGTTGTACTTTAAAAGACATCGGTGCGACAAAAACTGGCCGGCTTACGACCCGAACAATCGCCAGCCCGATGCTGGCGCTGCCGTGTTGAATGCGTATCTGGCAAAGCGCCGTGAAATGGATGAAAACCTTGCCAGGCCGCAGCCGGATATTGCGCTGCTACAGGCACAGGCCTGGTATTTTGCCGAGCGCAATGGCCAAGACGAAGCGATGCGGGCGATCGATTTTTTGCTGGCGCGCAACCCGCGCGACGCCGCCGCCATTGCCGCCCGCGGCATGCTCCGGTATTGCCGGCGTGACTTCGCCGTCGCTCTGGCCGATTTTCAGGCCGCATTGGCGATAGACAGCAAGCAGGCCAATGCCCGCCACGGTCGCGCCATGACACGCATACAACTTGGCCAGCCGCTTGATGCCGGCGACAACAATTTTGCTGGCCTTCGCTTTGGCGGTGACCGGGATGAAGGCGGAAGCAAAGCTCTCACGCTGGTCGGGCAAAGCCTGGCAGGCGCGAACTTCAGCAAGGCGCGCCTGGGCAAAGCAGACTTCAGTGGTGCCGACCTGCGCGGTGCCGACTTTAGCGATGCGGTAATGCAGGAATGTAATTTCACCGGTGCCAAACTGCAGGGCGCCCGTTTCGAACGCAGCCAGTGCCACGAAGCAAATTTTGGCGGTGCGTCTATCCACGGCGCCAGTTTCCGCCAGGCCGCCTTTGATCAGGCGCAGTTTGCTGGCGCTCACCTGGCGGTCGAACCCAGCAAACGCGTGGCCTTGGCCAGGGGGGCAAAACGCATGCCGAGCCAGCCTGTGGCCCCCGATTTTACCGATGCCTATTTTGACGAGGTATCGTTTGCCAAGGCGAATCTGCCCGGCGCGGTGTTTCGCGATGTGCGGTTCCGCCATGGCGGCGATTTTTCCGGCGCCGACCTGAGTGCTGCCAACTTCAGCCATGCTTTCATTGGCGGTGGCGAATTCAAAGATGCCAAGCTTGCCGGCGCCTTATTTGCAGGCGCCACCCTGAAATCTGTCACCTTGGCCGGGTTGGATTTACGCGGCCTTGTGTTCGATGGCGCCAAGGCCTCAGAGCTTGATGTCAGCAAGGCGCAGTTGTCCAAGTCCAGCTTTCGCGGCGCGATACTTGAAAATGCCACCTTTGACCACGCCCAGCTCGACCACGCGACCTTTAACGGTGCGACCTTGAAGCATGTCAAATTCAATGGTGCCCTGCTCGCCGATGTCGATTTCGATGGCGTGGCGCTTTCTGAGGAGAGCGAGTTCAAGCACGCTCAAATGCAAGGGGCGTACTTTCGTGGTGCCAAACTGTCGGATGCTGTGTTTGACGATGCCGTGCTTGACCGGGCGCGGTTTGATAATGCCACGCTGAAACAGATGTCACTGCTCCGGGTTACCGCGCCAGGTGCCCTGCTTATCGGCACGGTACTGGAACAATCCAAGCTGGAGGCCAGCAACTGGCAGGGTAGTACATGGCGCCGCGTCAGTTTGGCGGGGGTCAGTATGCGTGATGCTGATCTGCGTGGCAGCACGCTACGCGCCCTAGCCTTTGCGCGGCGCCTTGCAGATGGAACCGATGCAAACCGTCCGATTGATCTGCGCGGTGTTGACCTGACGGGCCTGATCGGTGTGCAAGCAGACGATGGCGTAGTACCCATCACCGACTGCCGGACGCGATTTGGCAGCAATGCATTCAACAATGTCGAGAATCCGTACGAGCAGGAAAAGCTGCTTACTTTCCCGCTTTGGTCAAACTGCCCAGGCAAGGCAGATGAAGCAGACCGGCGTGCTGCTGACACGGCTTTGCACCGAGGCGCCCTAAGCACATGGCGCGTTCTGAATGCCACCGGTGCCGATCTGGCTGGACGCACGCTGACAAATCTGCGCTTGATCTATCCGGTACTCGATCAGGCAAACATCGCAGGCGCCACCCTCGACAAGGTTGATATCGAAGCATGCAGCTGCGCAAACACCGACTTCTCGCGCGCCGAGATGTCGTCGGTGAATCTGAATGCAGGCTATTTCCACGGCGCGAGCTTCAAAGACGCCAAGCTGAGCAAGGCGACCATCCGCAATATCGACTTCAGCAAGTCTGTGCTCGACGGGCTGACGCTGGCCGAAAGTTGCTTCGACAAGAAGACGGTGTGGCCAACTGGCTTCGACCCGGTCGCGGCGGGCGGCAGTCTTTGCCAAAAGGAGGCCAGTTAGCGCGGTCCCAGAAGGGGCTCTGTGCGGAATTGAGGCATTGCCGTAATCAATGCGGCAAGGGGTGGTTCTTTTTAAGGCATTGAAGTTGAATATATTTCTCTGATTTTTCGGCCTAGGTCTTATGCGCCTTCGGCGCGAATGATCTGGCGTGGGTCCCTCGCACTGCATGGCCAATCTCTCAGTTCGCTTCGCTCACCAGGAATTTGGGACGCCGTAGCCAGGCTGCAATCCTTTGCGTCGCCAAAAGACAATGGCCAGCGGAAAAAGATGACCCTAAGGCCTCGGCCGGTTGTGCCGGTTTCGCGGGGTAGTCCGGCGAGCCCGCCTTCGTGGCTGAAGCCACGCCTACTGTGTCAGGTGGCCATGGGGCGTGCACCTCGCTGGCCGATGACGCAGCTTGCTGAGTGCCTACCCTGTGCACATGAAGGCGCCGGTTGTGCGGCCTTGGCGGTAGAGCGGGCTAGGGCAAGCCCTCGGCCTGCAGCTTCGCCCAGGCGTCGGTGGCATCGAGTAGCGCCGTGGCGCGCGTATCGTCGGCGTGGGCGAGGCGCTGCTCTGCCAGCAATTGCGCGTGCCCTTGCAGGTTGAGGCCGCCGTGCACGCCATCGATCAGCCGCTCGCGCCGATGGTTGGCCCAGCGCTGTTGCTCGTCGGCATTGAGGCTGTCCGGCCAGTTGCGGGCACGGTAGCGGAACAGCAGCTCTTCCAGCCGCCCATCGTCAAAGGCGGTCGGTACATGGACCAATTCGCTCGGGCCAAGACGCCGCAGGCGCTCCAGCCGGCGCCGGTCGGCGTCGCCGATAAAGCCGTCGTACAGTGCCTCGTCGACGTCGCGTGCGCCGGAAAACTGGCGTGCCTGGTATACCTCACGCAACAGCCCGACCAGATCGGGGCCGCTGCTCAGCAGGTCGGCGTGGCGCATCGCCTGCGCCATATCGATGCCCAAGGCTTCGGCCCGTGCCGGAGACAGGGTGCGCAGATTGTTCACCACCACCGGTGATTTGTTCAGGTGGATGGTCTTGATCGGCAGCCGGCCCACCCCTTCGGGCAGTTCGTCGCTGCGGCTGAACAGGCGCTGCCGTACCTGCTCGGCATCCAGGGCAAACAGTTCGCTCGGGTCGTGGGCCAGGTCCCATACCGCCAATTCGTTTTTATTGGTGGGGTGCCAGGCCAGCGGCATTACCACCGCCAGGCAGCCGCGTTGTGCCGGATACATGCCGGAGATATGCAGGAAGGGTCGGCGCTGGGTCGGGGCGATCTCATCGACCACCGCGTCCTTTTTACGCAGGCGGTAACAGAACTCGAACAATTTGGGCTGCTGCTGGCGAATCAGGCGCGCGAGGCTAATGGTGGCATGCACATCGCTCAGTGCATCGTGCGCTGCCTGGTGCGACAGGCCATTGGCGGCGGTCAGGTGTTCCAGTTTGAAGCTGGGTGAGCCATCGTCGCGCAAGGGCCAATCGATGCCGTCGGGCCGGAAGGCATAGGTGGCACGCACGCAGTCGAGCAAATCCCAGCGCGAACACTGTTGCTGCCATTCGCGGCCATAGGGGTCGTAGAGATTGCGCCATAGCAGATGGCGGGTCAGCTCGTCATCAAAGCGCAAGGTGTTGTAGCCAGTGCCGCAGGTGCCGGGCGCCGCCAGCGCGGCGTGGATGGCGGCGACGAACTCGAACTCTGGCAGGCCGCGCGACTGCGCCATTTGCGGAGTAATGCCGGTAATCAGCACCGATACCGGGTCGGGCAGGAAGTCGTTCGTGGGCTGGCAAAACAGCTCCAGCGGCTCGCCGATGATGTTCAGTGCCAGATCCGTGCGGATGCCGGCAAACTGGGCCGGCCGGTCGCGCTGCGGGCGCAGGCCGAAGGTTTCGTAGTCGTGCCAGAAAAAACTTGCTTCAGTCATACAGATAATCACGCTCTTCCATGCGCATCAAAACCCAGGCGGGGACCAGCAGGGCGAAGGGCAGCAGTGCCAAGCCCAATCCCATGGTACGGGTACTGCTGGCGATGCCGGCCCACAGGCTGCAATACAGCATCAGGCCGATCAGCTCCAGGCTGCGAAAGCCATTATTGGTGCGCGCCTCGGCGCGGCTGACCGGCCGGAAACGCCAGCGGGCCAGAACGGCGGTTGACAGGCTGGACACCAGACAAACCAGCGCCAGCGCCATGCCTTGCCACAGTGATTGGCTGGCTTGCAGCAATACCGGTGGCAACAGCACGACCCACACCGGAATCAGGGCTGCCAGTAGCTGCCAGCGCCACAGGCGGTTGCGGTTCTGCGGCGCGCCGAACACCAGGGCCGGCGCTTCATCGAGCGCGGTGGCCGACCAGCACAGCGTGTAGCTCGACAAGGGCGCGATCATCCCCAGCATGGCGGCCGATATGGCATAGCCGGCAGTCTGCCCGTCCGGGTCGTGTGCCCCTTTCATGAATGGAAAGATCATGGTCGATAGCGGGGTCAGCAGATTGGCTGCGGTCATCGGATTGCGCAGCATCAGCTTCCATTGCTGGCGCAGGATCAGCCAGGGCAGGTGCAGATTGAAGCGATGCGATACCGGCTTGGCGCGCTGGCTGTCGGCGGTATTGCTCGCTTCCAGCACCATCCGGCCGAAGGCACGGCTGCTTGTCAGGGTGAGCACGATGCCGACCAACAGAAAGGCAAGGCTGGGCAGCCAGGCGCCGCTGACCGAGCCGGCCCAGAACTCGCTCCAGGCGCCGGCTTGCCCGACCGCTTCGCCTTTCTTCGGGATCAGATGCTGGATGAAAAAGCCGCTACCCATGAATAGCAAGCTCGCCCAGCTGCCATAACGCTTTACTCTGGCCACACCGAACAGGCGCAGCAGGCCGCCGGCCAGTGCCTGACCGGCCGCACTGGCGATCAGCGCATAGCCGAGAATGGCCGGATACAGCAGTAGTAGATGAAACTGCCCTAAAAACGGCCCGACATTGGCAAAGGGCAAGATCAGCAAGGGAAAACCCAGCAGACTGTTCAACGCGACCTGGTACTGTCTGGCACGGCTCAGGCTTGCCAGTGCGACCGGGCTGCTCAGTTGCAGATCCAGCGCCTGTTTGCTGCTGAGCTGGTTGATCACGGTGTAGCAGGCCACCAGCACCATGGGGGCAAAGCTGATCTGGCCGAGCAGCGCCAGCATCTGGGTCAATTGCTGCGCTTCGTTGATCGAGGGCGTCCGGCTGGCGTGCTGGCTGATCCAGATCAGAAAGGCAGGAATGGCGTGCATGAGCAGCAAAAGCAAGCCGCGCAGCAGCCAGCTCAAGGCGCCGGGCAGGCGGAAACTGCCGCGCCGCGCGCCCAAGCTGCGCAAGGCGTGCAGTAACTCCCAGCGCAATAGCCACAACGGGCTGGCAGGCTTGAGCCAGCGCTTCATGCGGCCGTCTCACTGGTAAAGGCGAGGAAAACATCTTCAAGACTGGCGCCGGGCAGATCGCATTGCTCGCGCAATTGCTCCAGCGTGCCTTCGCCCACCAGGCGGCCGGCGCGGATGATGCCGATGCGCTCAGCCAGCTTTTCGGCCACTTCCAGGATATGGGTGGTCAGCACCACCGTGCAGCCTTGCCGGACCTGCTCTTGCAGCAGCTCCTTCACATCACGCGCGGCGGCAACATCGAGTCCGGTGAGCGGCTCATCCAGCAGCAGTAGTTTGGGCTGGTGTATCAAGGCGCCACACAGGGCGAGCTTTTGCTGCATGCCGCGCGAGAAGCCTTCGCTGTATTCGCCGCGATGCGCCCATAGCCCGGCCCATTGCAGCAATTGCTCGGCGCGCTGCTCGGCCGGTTCTGCCTCCATGCCCCACAGGCCGGCCACGTATTCGAGATACTCCAAGGGGCGCAGCTTGCCGTACAGCAAGGGCTCGTCCGGCAGATAGGCCAGCGGCTGCTTGGCCGCCTCCGGCTCGGCGACGATATCGCGGCCAAAAATGCGCACACTGCCAAAGTCCGGCCGGGTCAGCCCGGCGACCATGCGCAAGGTGGTGGTCTTGCCGGCGCCGTTATGCCCGAGCAAGGCATAGAACTGGCCAGCCGGCAGGGTGAGCGACAGATCATCCACCGCCGCGCGCTCGCCAAAGCGCTTGCTGAGGTTGTGTATGGACAGTGCAGGTGGATTCATCGGCGCTTCCTTGCAACATCAACTGCGAAAGCGGCGAGTATGCAGAACAATGGTGGCGATTGCACTCGCCTTGCAAGGGATAGGTTCTCGGCTTCGATGCAGCACTCGGGCCGCAGCGCGTCAGCTGATCAGCTTCCTCCGCGCAATATCCTTCTCCCGCAAGCGGGAGAAGGTGGCCCGGAGGGCCGGATGAGGGCGGCAAGCAGACATACCTCGCTACGAACCCCTTTCGGCATCGCGGCTCTGTTGACGTTTTGTCGACGCGATCCGCCGACAAAACGTCAACAAAGCCTGGCGTGGACTCAAGCGGCGCCGTGCTGCTTGAACCAGGCCAAGAGGCGCTTGAAGCCATCTGCCGCTGCTTCCTTGTTGTAAGTCGGGCGATAGTCGGCATGAAAACCATGGTCAGCGTCGGGATAGACGACGATTTCACCGGGCTTGCCGGCCGCCTTGAGCGCGGCGCGCATCTGCTCGACGGTGTCGAGCGAAATGCCCTTGTCCAACGCGCCATACAGGCCCAGGACCGGTGCCTTCAGCTCGGCAGCCAGATCAACCGGATGCTTGGGTGTCATCTCCGAGCTCTTGCCGACCAAGCGGCCATACCATGCCGTACCCGCTTTCACTGCCGGGTTATGCGCGGCATACAGCCAGGTAATGCGGCCGCCCCAGCAAAAGCCGGTGACGCCAAGCCGCGCGGTGTCGGCGCTGCCGCCGGCCTTGGCCCAGGCCACGGTTTTGTCCAGATCGCTCATCACCTGGGCATCCGGCACCTTTTGCACCACCTTGATGATGTCGTCGATGCTGGCCAGTTTCGACACTTCGCCCTGACGCGCATACAACTCCGGTGCCACGGCAAAATAGCCAGCCTTGGCAAAGCGCCGGCATACGTCACGGATATGTTCATGCACACCGAAGATTTCCTGCACCACCAGCACCGTGGGAAACGGGCCCTTGCCGGCGGGCATGGCGCGGTAGGCCGGCATATCGCCATCGCCGACCGGAATCTTCACTTCGCCGGCCACGAGGCCATCGCTATCGGTGCGGATCACTGCATCGGCACGCGCCGGCTGTACCGCCAGGGCAAAGCCGGCAGCCAGCGAGCTGACGACGAATTCCCGGCGGCTCAATTCGCTGCGCGGCTGGAACGGGGTGGCATCGGGGTGGATTTTGTCGTTCATCTGCGTCTCCTGGCGGCATTGCATGGACTGCGCTTGTGCGCGGAATCGCCTTTATGGCTAAATCAACCGCGAAAGTCCACCCTTGGCTGGAGCCGTGTATGCCGCTTGCCGCTGTTCGTCGATTTGCCTCGTGGTTTTTCCTGGTCGGGCTGGCCTGCTGGCTGGCAGCATGCGGCGGCGGTGCCGGTGGCGG
The DNA here is from genome assembly GCF_041904975.1 of Chitinimonas sp. Taxonomy (NCBI): domain Bacteria; kingdom Pseudomonadati; phylum Pseudomonadota; class Betaproteobacteria; order Neisseriales; family Chitinibacteraceae; genus Chitinimonas; species Chitinimonas sp. The sequence continues at coordinate 9,445 of NZ_JAYRLZ010000105.1, forward strand.
TTCCAGCACGGCGGTGACGCCAGTCACCAAGGATTCGCTGACCCTGACCATGACACTGGCCGATGGCAGTGTCGCCAACCGCTTCCCGGCGGGCAGTGCGGTCAGCATCGGCGTGCAGCTGCTGGCGGCGTCCGACCCCGCCAAGCCGATTGCCAATGCCAGAATCACGTTTTCCAGCACCGCCACCATTGCCACCCTGGGCTTGCCAAGCGGCCAGACCCTGACCGATGGCCGTGGCCTGGCCGTTACCACCCTGACCGGGGTGGCGCAGGGGGTGGATGTGCTGAGCGTCACCGCCAGCTACACCGACAGCAAGGGCGCAGCGCAAACGCTGTCTACCACGCTGACCTATGAGGTGCTGAAATCCGCCGTGGTGGTACCGACCCAGCCCAGCCTGAAAATCGCCTTCGATGGCAGCAATAATGTGGTCAGCGGCAGCCAGTCCAATCTGGTCGCCACCGTGCTCGATGTCAGTGGCAAGCCGGTGCCTAATGCCCTGGTGACCTTTAGCAATGACAGCAGCTATGCGGTGTTCAACCCGGAATCGGGCACGACGCTGACCGATGCCAGCGGCATCGCCCGCATGGGTATTATCGGTACCAGCAAGCTCGGCGCAGACAAGATCAGCGCCAGTGTGTCGGTAGCCGGGGCGGCCGGGGTGGATACCACGGCGACGGCCTCCATTCCTTATCAGGTCGTCGCATCGTCGCCGGTCGGCGTGCCTACGTTGAATCTGGCATTGAGTGTCGGCGGCAGCAATTCCAGCACCCTGCAGCAAAACACCGATGGACTGATTACCGCCGTGTTTGTCGATGCCAAGGGGCTGCCGATTGCCAATGCACTGGTTACCTTCGAGCTGGCATCGTCCGGTGCGGGCGGCGCCGTATCGCTAGGTGCGCTAAGTGCATTGACCGACAGCCAGGGGCGCGCATCGACGTCGGTGTTCGGTGCAAGCGTGCCAAGTGGCACGCCGACGCGCGGCGCCGTCACCATCAATGCGACCGCATCGGCCGGCAAGCAGTCAGCGGCGGCAACACTGTCATTCAATTATGTGCCGCTGATCGCCAGCATCAAGTCGCTGCAGGTAGCCCTGCCTCCGGGCTTGAATGCGCTGCCAGCCTCATCGACTGCGTCGGTCGTGGCTACCCTGGTCGATGCGGCTTCCGGTTCACCCTTGACCGACACCGTCACCGTCAATTTCACCAGCGCTTGCGCTCAATCCGGTCGCGCCACCATCAGCGCCAGCGCCATCAATATCGGTGGACAGGCCACTGCTACCTATACCGACAAGGGCTGTGGCAGTCAGGACACCATTACGGCCACGGTCGGTTCGCGCTCGCTGTCCACATCGCTACTGATCGCCGCAGCCAGCGCCTCCTCGCTGACCTTTGTCGATGCAGTGCCGACCACGCTTGGCATCAAGGGCAGCGGCAATGGCGAGGTGGCGACGGTACGCTTCCGCCTGGTCGATGCCAGCGGCAACCCGGTGGCGGGCGGCCTTATCAATTTCTCGCTCAGCACGGCGGTAGGCGGGGTCAAGCTCAATACCACATCGGCAAGCTCGGATAGCAATGGCTTGGTGTCAGCCCTGGTGCAGTCCGGCACAGTGGGGGCACCGTTGGTGGTGACCGCCACGCTGGCCAGTAATGCCGCCATCTGGGCGCAGTCGCGCCAGCTGTATGTATCGACCAAGATTCCGCACCAGAATGGTTTCTCATTGTCGGCGTCGGCGCATAACCCGGAATTTTTCAACTACGACGGCGAAACCATCACGCTGACCGTGCATGCGTCCGACCGCTTCGGCCTGCCGGTGCCTGATGGCACGCCGATCAATTTCCGTACCGAGGGCGGTATCGGCATTGTCCGGGACCTTGGCAGTACGGCTTCGCCGGTGGGCGGCTGCGTAACCAGTGGCAGTGCCTGCACGGTGCAGCTGACTTCAGCCGGTGATCGTTCGCGCTTGCAGACCAATTCCGGGCCATTCCTGTTCGACACGGGCCGGCAAGTGATCATTGCGTTCGCGGTGGGCGAGGACAGTTTTGACGACAATAACGGCAATGGCGTCTTTGATGCTGGCGATACCTTCCCGCCGGCGTCCAATTCCGGCAGCTATCGTCAGGGCGAACCATATCTGGATGCAAACGCCAATGCGGTGCGCGACAACGGCGAAGAGTTTGTCGATTACAACAATAACGGCAGCTATGACGGGCCGGATGGCAAGTATCGCGGAATCAGCTGTGCCCACCCCAGCTTGTGCGCCAGCTCGCCAAGTCGCTTGGTGTTCGACAGTAACTTGATCATCTGGTCAGGCAGCGCGGCAGACTTCAGCAGGCTGACACTGGCTGCACCTGATGCAGACGGCGACGGCAATGCAGCGACGGCAACCGGTCTTGGAGCCGGAGCTGCAGCAGTGAGCTTTACCGGCAGTGCTGCGCACGGCGGCTGTACCGATGGCCAGGTGCTGCGTCTGAGTTTGCCGCTGACTGATGGACGCAGTCGCCAACCGAACTTCCTCAATCCCCTGCCGGTTGGCACAACGGTGGCGATTACCACGACCAATGGCACGCTGGATGCCAATTCGGCCTCATACACCGTGCCGGACACTACCGAGGCGCCGATCATGCCGATCGTACTGAGCAGTGATGCGACCTATGACGCTACGTCGGCAACCTGCACCAATTCGCTGAGCAGCGGCGTGTTGACGATCAAGATCACCACGCCCAAGGGAATCGTCAGCCAGTATTCGATCGGTGTGCGTGATTGAGCCCTAGCGGGAGCGGTTTGCGCCGCTCCCGCCAGGATGCAGGCGCAATCGCGTGCGCCTGCCTCATTTGGCAATTCAGACCATGGTTACAGACCCGCCAGCACCTTGATATGGGCTGCCACGCTGCGGCCCAGCGCCGACAGGTCGTAGCCGCCCTCCAGCACCGACACCAGCCGGCCTTCGCCATGTGTAGCGACAACAGCCATCAGCTGTTCGGTCACCCAGGCATAGTCGTCTTCCACCAGGCCAAGCGAAGCCATTTCGTCCTCGCGGTGGGCATCAAAGCCGGCCGAGATAAACAGCATCTGCGGCTTGAAATCATTAAGTACCGGCAGCCACTGCTCGCTGACAGCGCGGCGGAAGTCTTCGCCGCGAGCGCCGGCTTTTAGCGCCACATTGTGCATATTCGGCCCCATGGCCCGCTCGCCGCAGTAAGGGTAAAACGGCGATTGGAAGGTCGACACCATCAATACGCGCGGATTGTCGTGGAACAGCTCCTCGGTGCCATTGCCATGGTGCACGTCAAAATCGGCCACCGCCACCCGCTCGATGCCCTGTTTGAGCGCATGGGCGACACCCACGCCAAGGTTGTTGAAAAAACAGAATCCCATGGCGCGCTTGGATTCGGCATGGTGGCCCGGCGGGCGCACCGCGCAAAATGCGTTGCTGGCGTCGCCAGCCAGGACCATATCGGTAGCCTTGACCACCGCGCCGGCGGCGCGCAGGGCGGCTTGCAGGGTATGCGGGCTCATGGCGGTGTCCGGGTCTACATGGACAATGCCGTGGTCCGGACTCAGCCGCTCCAGCGCTTCCACATAGCGCGGCGGATGTACCAGCGCCAGTTGCTCATGGGTGGCCAGTGGCGCCTCCACGTGCAGCAGATGGTCCCATAGGCCGGCGGCCATCAAGCGGTCTTGAATGGCGGCAAGGCGGTCGGGGCTTTCCGGGTGGTGGGTACCCATATTGTGGCGGGCACAGTCAGGGTGGGTGAGATAGGCAGTGGACGTGCCACCGCCCATTTTGCGGGCCAACCAGTTCAGCAAGATTCTGTCTCCATGGGCCATGGTGGCGATGAGAGCACGCTCACCGCGCCGGGACGCCGGTTTGCGCCGGATCGCGCTTGTAGTGCGCAGTTTACGGCGGGGGGTGATATAAACCAATAGTCGCGCCGCCAGTCCAAGCGCCCTTTTTCCAAGAGTTCTGCCATGAGCGCCGTTCAATCCATTGCCACCCTGCATGCCGTCCTGGCTCAGCTGGATCGCTTCATCCTTGGCAAACCACGCGAAACTCGCCTGGCGCTTGCCTGCCTGTTGGCACGCGGCCATGTGCTGATCGAAGATGTGCCGGGTGTCGGCAAAACCACTCTGGCCCATGCGCTGGCCGCCACCCTCGGGCTCGATTTCCAGCGGGTGCAGTTCACCAGCGATATGCTGCCGGCCGATCTGATCGGCGTGTCGATTTATGAGCGCGACGAGCACCGTTTCCGCTTTCATGCCGGGCCGATTTTCAGCCAGGTGGTGCTGGCCGACGAAATCAACCGCGCTACCCCGAAAACCCAATCGGCGCTGCTGGAGGCGATGGAAGAAGGGCAGGTGACGCTCGATGGCGAAACCCGCCCGCTGCCCGAGCCGTTTTTTGTCATCGCCACGCAGAATCCGGCGCACCAGATCGGCACCTTTGCGCTGCCCGAATCGCAGC
>NZ_JAYRLZ010000106.1:0-13822 GCF_041904975.1 Chitinimonas sp.
CTCCAAGCATTACTGCAATTCGTTCAAATCTTCTTGGTCTTTTTCGGCGGCTTTGCAGCCTTGGCACGCAGCGATACTGCCAGCGCATCGCGCGCCCAGCGCAGCAGCTCGTCGCGCTCTTCCAGCGCCGCATCCGGCACGCGCCAATAGGCCATTTCCATCACTTTGCCGTCCTTCATGCTGTAATGGAATGGCGCGCTGCCTGCCGCTTTCAGCCCGCCTATCGTGTCGGCATCGGCTTTCAGATAGCAGACATCGTCATCGACGATGGCAAAAATCAGCCCATCGCAGTAAATCCCCCAGCCGCCAAACATGGCACGGGCGGTAATGCTGCCCATGGGCGCCAGTTGCTCGCATAGCCAGCTGACAAATTCATTGTGCTTTGCCATTGAACGCTTTCATGAAAAACGCCGGCTATTGCCGGCGCCTGGATTGAATTGCCCGTGTTTTAAGGAAGCTCTGAACGAATCCACTTGCGCGCTAAAAGCGCGGCTCCCCCGCGGGGGCGGAGGGAGAGGGTTAGATCTACGAGGAATCAATAGCTTACTCACTACCGGAGAAGTCCCGGTTTTCCCGGGACCTGCTACTCAAGTTGAAAACTCGATTCGTTCAGAGCCTCCTTAACCGTCGGCATTGATCTTGGCAATCAAGGCCTGCTGCACCTCGGCCGCCTGGGCATTATCAACCTGGCAGGTGCCGGCCGCGCCATGGCCGCCGCCGCCGTATTTCAGGCATAGCTCGCCGACATTGGTGGTGGAGCTGCGATCGAGAATCGATTTACCGATGGCAAATACCGTGTTGATCTTGTCGCGGCCCCACATCACATGGATGGAGATATTGGTCTCGGGGAACAGGGCATAGATCATAAAGCGGTTGGTGGCGTAGATGGTTTCCTCGTTGCGCAGATCCAGCACGGCAACATTGCCATGTACCGTGGTGCAGCGCAGGATCTGCTCTTTGGCGCGCGGCTCATGGTCGAAATACAGTTCCACCCGCTCGCGCACGTCTGGCAGGGTGAGGATGTCTTCGATGCCGTGGGTGCGGCAGTAGTCGATCAGGTCCATCATCAGCTGGTAGTTGCTGACCCGGAAATCGCGAAAACGCCCAAGCCCGGTGCGGGCGTCCATCAGGTAGTTGAGCAGCACCCAGCCTTCCGGGCTGAGGATTTCATCCGCAGTAAAGTCGGCCGAATCGCCCTTGTCCACCGCCTCCATCATGTCTTCCCGCACCCGCGGGAAGGCCTTCTTGCCGCCGTAATACTCATACACCACCCGCGCCGCCGATGGAGCAGACGGGATGATGATGTGATTGTCCTGCTTTTCATTGCGGATGGTTTCGGACAGATGATGATCGAAAGCGAGATGAATGCCCGGCACATAGGGCAGATTGGTGCTGATATCGGTGGCGGATACCTGCACCTTGCCGTCCTGCATGTCCTTGGGGTGGACAAACAGGATGTCGTCGATCAGATCAAGCTCCTTGAGCAGGACGGCGCAAACCAGGCCGTCGAAGTCACTGCGGGTGATCAAGCGGTATTTCTGGCTGGACATGACAACTCCTGCGGATTTGTGCGGCGATGGTTTTGCCGGTGGCAAAGGCTGACTCGTACAGTGTAGGAGGCGAGCGGCGGTTTTTTCCAGCCCGCAAGCATGCCCCGCAGCAAGGCCGCGTGTCCGGGCTGCCCGGCTACTTGCCCGGCTGCTGCTTCACCACGCTCATGGCGGTGGCAACCAGCCCAGCCACGTCGCCGGCATTGGCCGGCAGGATCAGGGTATTGCCCTCCTTGGCCAGACGGGCAAAGGCATCGATATATTGCTGCGCCACTTTCATATTGAGCGCTTCCATACCACCCGGTTGCCCAGCCGCCAGACCTACCGAACGGATCGCCTCGGCGGTCGCCACCGCCACCAGCCGGATCGACTCCGCCTCGCCCTCGGCGCGATTGATCGCCGCCTGCTTGGCGCCTTCCGAGCGATTGATGGCGGCTTGCCGCTCGCCTTCCGATTCCTGGATTTGCGCCTCACGCTTGCCGGTGGCGATATTGATTTGCTCTTGCTTGCGGCCTTCGGATGCGGCGATCAGGGCACGTTTTTCCCGCTCCGCAGTAATTTGCGCCTGCATGGCGTGCAGGATTTCCTTCGGCGGCGTCAGGTCCTTGATTTCATAGCGCAGTACCTTCACCCCCCAGTTGGCAGCTGCTTCATCGAGGGCCGCCACCACGCCGGCATTGATGTGATCGCGCTCTTCAAAGGTTTTATCCAATTCCATCCGGCCAATGATGGAGCGCAGGGTGGTTTGCGCCAGCTGGGTGATGGCGATCACATAGTTGGACGAGCCATAAGAGGCCAGCTGTGGATCGGTAATCTGGAAATACAAGATGCCATCGACCTGCAGCTGGGTATTGTCCTTGGTGATACAGATCTGGCTTGGCACATCGAGCGGGATTTCGCGCAGATCATGGCGAAACGCCACCCGGTCGATAAACGGGATCACCACATTGGGGCCGGAATTGAGAATGGCATGAAACCGCCCAAGACGTTCCAGCACCAGGGCATGCTGCTGCGGCACCAGCTTGACCGCTTTTACGACGAAGATCAGTGCAACAACAAAGACGATCAAGGCTAAAGGCATCAGGTACTCCGCTTAATGAGGTTGTACGGGGCCGCTATCGACCGGCTTGGGTTCGAGATGATCGACCACCAGCAAGGTATTGCCGCGCTGGCCGACGATAAACAGCACACTGGGCCGATCGGCCAGGCTGGCGGTACCGACCAACAGGGCAACCGTATCGGTGCTGTTGCCGGCGCTAAGCGGCGCAGCCAGCTCGGCATCCCAGCCGGTGCCGCGGTAGCGCACCCTGGCGGTGTTTTCGCCAGTCCAGCTCTCTACCGATACTCGCTGGCCGATATCGAGTGATTCGCTGGTTTCAGCCGGCTTGAGAAATTTACGGCGGCGCAGCCAGATGGTGCCGGCCACGGCAAACACGGCGCTCAAGCCATATTGCCAGGCCTCGCCCGCCCCGGCCCAGGCCAGCAAGCCCCCCATCGCGCATGCCAGACCGTAGAGCAGCAGATAAAAGGTGCCGGACAATAGTTCGAGCCCTGCCAGCACGGCAGCCAGGACGAACCAGACGAGATAGGCGCTCATGGGATTGCTTTGCAACAGAAATTAACGGGAATACCGGCTTTATAGCGTAGTGGCGCGGCTGGCGCAGCTATTGCCGTTTCGGCGTTGATTGGCCGGACCAGCAAGCGTTCGGCCAAATGCTGCTGCGCAACATAACGATTTGTCGTAGAATAGCCGCCCTTTGCCCTTAGTTTTCAGGCACTTGCCATGCTTTTTCCGGAACGGTTCGATGTAATTGTGATTGGTGGCGGCCATGCCGGCACCGAAGCGGCGCTGGCCAGCGCCCGTATGGGCGTGCGCACACTGTTGCTGACTCACAATATCGAAACGCTGGGCCAGATGAGCTGCAACCCATCGATCGGCGGCATCGGCAAGGGCCATCTGGTCAAGGAAGTCGATGCATTGGGCGGCGCCATGGCGCTGGCCACCGATATGAGCGGCATCCAGTTCCGCACCCTCAATTCCAGCAAGGGCCCCGCCGTGCGCGCCACCCGCGCCCAGGCCGACCGGGTGCGCTACAAGGCCGCCATCCGCCATATGCTGGAAAACCAGCCCAACCTCACCCTGTTCCAGCAAGCGGTTGACGATATCGTGGTGGAAGGCGAACGGGTAGTCGGCGTGGTCACCCAGATCGGCCTGCGCTTTGCCGCGCCCACCGTGGTGCTGACCGCCGGCACCTTTCTCGCCGGCAAGATCCATGTCGGCCTGGAAAACCATGTCGGTGGCCGCGCCGGCGACCCTGCGTCAGTAACGCTATCGAGCCGCCTGCGCGAATTGCAGCTGCCGGTCGGTCGCCTGAAGACCGGCACGCCGCCGCGCATCGACGGTCGCAGCATCGACTTCAGCCTGCTGGAAGCCCAGCCCGGCGACGATCCGACACCGGTATTCTCGGTGCGCGGCAACCGCGCCATGCATCCGCAGCAGCTGCCATGCTGGATCACCCATACCAATAGCCGCACCCACGACATCATTCGCTCTGGTTTCGATCGCTCGCCCATGTTCACTGGCGTCATCGAAGGCGTGGGCCCGCGCTACTGCCCAAGTATTGAGGACAAGATCAACCGCTTTGCCGACAAGGATAGCCACCAGATCTTCCTGGAACCGGAAGGGCTGGATACCCATGAGTTCTATCCGAACGGCATTTCCACCAGCCTGCCCTTCGATATCCAGCTGGCGGCGGTGCGCTCGATCCGTGGCCTGGAAAATGCCCATATCCTGCGTCCCGGCTATGCCATCGAATACGACTACTTCGACCCGCGTGCGCTGAAAGCCACGTTCGAGAGCAAGGCGATAGGCGGGCTGTTCTTCGCCGGCCAGATCAATGGCACCACCGGTTATGAAGAGGCAGCAGCGCAAGGCCTGTTCGCCGGCCTGAATGCAGCCCTGCAGGTGCAAGGCAAGGATGGCTGGACGCCGGCGCGCGACCAGGCTTATCTGGGCGTGCTGGTCGACGACCTGATCACCCGTGGCGTATCCGAGCCTTACCGCATGTTTACCAGCCGCGCCGAATTCCGCCTGCAATTGCGCGAGGACAATGCCGATCTGCGCCTGACCGAAGCCGGCCGCTACATGGGCCTGGTTGGTGATGCGCAATGGGAGCTGTTCTGCCGCAAACGCGATGCGGTCGCCAGCGAACTGGAACGGTTGCGCTCGACCTGGGCCAACCCGCGCCTGATCAGCTTAGAGGATGCCGATCGCGTATTCGGACAGGCCATCGAGCGCGAATACACGCTGGAGCAATTGCTGCGCCGCCCCAATGTCGATTACCGCCTGTTGCACACCCTGCCCATCGCTGGCGAGGGCGTCAGCGATGAGGCTGTTGCCGAGCAGGTGGAAATCCAGGTCAAGTACGCCGGCTATGTCGAGCGGCAAAAAGATGAGGTGGCGCGGCGCAGCGATATTGAAGACCTGCCCTTGCCCGACAGCCTCGACTACGGCAAGGTGCCGGGCCTGAGCCGTGAAGTGCAGCAGCGACTCAGCCAGCACCGCCCGCAAACCCTGGGCCAGGCATCGCGCCTGCAAGGCATGACGCCGGCCGCCATCGGCCTGCTGCTGGTGCACCTCAAGCGCAGCACCAAAGCCCCCGCCGATCAAGACAACCACTCGCAAAAGAGCGCATGACAGTCGCAGCACAAGAACAACAATTGAAACAGGGCCTGGCACAGCTGGGCCTGAGCCTGGACGATGCCTGCATCGCCCGCCTGCTCGCCTATCTGGGCCTGCTCACCAAGTGGAACAAGACTTTCAGCCTGACCGCCATCACCGCGCCAGACCGCATGGTGTCGCATCATCTGCTGGACAGCCTGGCCGCCCTGCTGCCGATCGATCGCCATCTGTCTGGCCGTAGCGGCGCGAAGCTGCTCGATGTCGGCAGCGGCGGCGGCCAGCCCGGCATTCCATTTGCCATTGCCCGCCCCGACTGGCAGATCACCCTGCTCGACAGCAACCAGAAAAAGACCACCTTTTTGCGCCAGGCGGTGATCGAGCTCGGCCTTGGCAATGTCACGGTGCTGTGTGACCGGGTAGAAAACGTGCCGGTTGCGGAGGGTTTCGACATCGTCACCTCGCGCGCCTTTGCCGACCTGAAGGACTTTGTCACCCTGACCCGCCATCTGCTGGCGCCGGGGGCAGCATGGGCCGCCTTGAAAGGCGTGCATCCCTTCGAGGAAATCGCTGCCCTGCCAGCCACTACCGCCGTACGCGCGATCGAGGCGCTGCAGGTGCCGGGGCTGGATGCCGAGCGTTGCATGGTGTGGATGGAGCCGGCATGAGTCGCATCATTGCAATCACCAATCAGAAGGGCGGCGTCGGCAAGACCACCACGGCGGTCAACCTGGCGGCAGGGCTGGCACAGGGCGGCAAGCGGGTATTGCTGGTCGATCTCGACCCGCAGGGTAATGCCACCATGGGCTGCGGCGTCGACAAACATGCCTTGAGCCGCAGCGTTTATCACCTGCTGCTGGGTCACGCCAGCTTCGACGATGTCTGCGTGGCCACCGAGCATGAATTCTCGGTATTGCCTGCCAACCGCGAGCTGGGCGGCGCCGAGGTCGAGCTGATCGAGCTGGAGCATCGCGAGCTACGGCTGCGCGAGGCGCTGGCTGCAGCACGGCAACACTACGACTTTATCCTGATCGATTGCCCGCCAGCCCTGAACCTGCTGACGGTGAACGGCCTGGCCGCTGCCGATGGCGTGATCATTCCGATGCAGTGCGAATACTACGCGCTGGAAGGCCTGACCGATCTGGTGAACACCTTGCGCAAGGTGCGCCAGGCACTGAACCCGAAAATCGAGATCGACGGCCTGCTGCGCACCCTGTACGACCCGCGCTCGACACTGGCGCAACAGGTAGTGGCGCAGCTCAGCCAGCATTTCGGCGACAAGGTGTTCCATACCGTCATTCCGCGCAATATCCGGCTGGCCGAGGCGCCAAGCTTCGGTCGCCCGATCTTCTCGTATGACAAATCCTCGCGCGGCGCCCTGGCCTACCAGGAACTGGCCACCGAGCTGATCCAAAGAATCAAAAGGTAGAACAGATGGCCAAACTCAAAGGTCTGGGCCGCGGGCTTGATGCCCTGCTCGGCGCCACTGCCCCTGTCGAAGAAGCACTCAAGACCCTGCCGGTTCATTATCTGCAGCCCGGCAAATACCAGCCACGCACCCATATGGATGAGCATGCGCTGGCTGATCTGGCCGAAAGCATTCGCACCCAGGGGGTGATCCAGCCGGTGCTGGTGCGCGAAATCGGCGTGGACCGTTACGAGATCATCGCCGGCGAGCGCCGCTGGCGCGCCTCGCAAAAGGCTGGCCTCACCGAGATTCCGGCCGTGGTGCGCAAGGTAGCCGACGAGGCGGTGCTGGTGATGGCGCTGATCGAGAACATCCAGCGCGAGAACCTCAATCCGCTGGAAGAAGCTGCCGGCCTGCAGCGCCTGATCGAAGAATTCGGCATGACCCACGAAGCCTGCGCCCACGCGGTGGGCAAATCGCGCTCCAATGTCACCAATCTCTTGCGTCTGCTGAACCTGGCCGAGCCGGTGCGTGAACTACTGCTGCAGGGCCAGCTCGACATGGGCCACGCCCGCGCCCTGCTCACCCTGCCGGTGCTCAAGCAGATCGAAACCGCTCGCCTGGTGGCCGAACGCCAGCTCAGCGTGCGCGAAACCGAAAAGCTGGTGCAGGCGATTCAGGCCGGCAAACCGGATGCGGGCAACAAGCCGGAAAAACGCATCGATCCCGATCTGTCGCGCCTGCAGGAAGACCTGTCGGACAAGCTCGGTGCCAAGGTGCAGATCGCCGCCAACAAGAAAGGGCAGGGCAAGGTGACCATCGAGTATGGCTCGCTCGACCAGCTCGACAACCTGCTTGCCCTGCTGCGCCAGTAAGTTACCCGACGGTGCGGTTTTGGCTGCGCCGTACCCTTGTTTGAATTTCCCCGAAAAAACAGGCCATTACGCCCTGTTTTCGGGCCTCTGGCTTGACCTATGCACCAAGACAACGCTACTATCCGGCAGTTTTCACGCCCCCTGTCGCTTGCCGACAAGCTGCGTAAACAAATCCGTGCCGTGCTGTTGGCGATGTCGGGCCTTTCGGGGCTGGTTACCGCAACAGCATTTTTTATCGCCGGCCCGCGGGCCATGCTCGCCGCCTTGTTTGGCGGCTTGAGCCAGATAGCCGCCGTATGGGTCTATCGGCGGATTGCACTGACTAGCAGTGAGAATTCTTCACCCAAGGACATGCTCGGCCGCTTTTTTGCCGCCGAGATTGCCAAGATCATTGCCGCGCTGATGCTGATGCTCGCCGGCCTGATTGCCTTCGGGTCCAATGCGCTCTGGTTCCTGGGCGCTGCCATGGCGGCCCTGGCTGCCTATTGGCTGGTACTGATTTTTAAGTAACTCACGCAGAAGACTATGGAAGCTGAACAAAAAGCACCCGCCAATGCGGCGGAATACATCAGTCACCACCTGGCTAACTTAAGTTCCGGCGGACACCACGGCGGCTTTTGGACCTTTCACCTGGATACCTTCTGGGTATCGCTGGTGCTCGGTTTTGTCTTTGTCGGCCTGTTCGGCCTGGTGGCGCGTCGCGCCTCGGTAGACAAGCCCGGTCGCTTCCAGCTGTTTGTCGAAATGATCGTGGAAATGGTCGCCGGCAGCGTCAAGGAAATCTTCCATGGCAAGAGCACCCTGGTCGCCCCGCTGGCGCTCACCGTGTTCGTGTGGATCGTGCTGATGAACGCCATGGACTTCCTGCCGGTCGATCTGGCCGCCAAGGTAATGGGCGCCTTCGGTATCGAACACTTCAAGGTGGTGCCGACTGCCGATATCAATATGACCCTGGCCATGTCGCTGTCGGTGGTGATGATTTCCATCCTGCTCGGCATCCAGACCAAGGGCATCGTCGGTTTCATCAAGGAATTCTTCACCGCGCCGTTCCATGCCGAAAACCCGCTGATGGTCGTGCTGCTGTTGCCTATCAATGCCCTGATGCAGCTGATCGAATACGGTTCACGCATCCTGTCGATGGCACTGCGGTTGGCAGGCAATATGTTTGCCGGTGAGCTGCTGTTCATGCTGATCGCCCTGATGGGTGCCGCCTGGACCGGTAGCAACAGCTCCTCGCTGGCACTGGCCGCAGGCCATCTGCTGGCCGGCTCGGTGTGGGCGATCTTCCACATCCTGATCGTTGTATTGCAAGCCTACATCTTCATGATGCTGACCATTGTGTACTGCGCAATGGGCGTTGAAGAGCACTGATTTTCCGTTTTGTTTCACCTTTCCTTTCCATCATTGTCTTAGGAGTTGTAAATGGACCACGTCGCCCTGATCGCTAACGTTCAAAGCTTCACCGTCATCGCCATTGGCCTGATGATTGGCCTGGCCGGTGTTGGCGCTGCCATTGGCGTTGCCCTCGTTGGTGCCAAGTTCCTGGAAGGCGCAGCACGTCAGCCAGAATCCGCCGCTGCCCTGCAACCCAAGCTGTTCCTGATTGCCGGTCTGGTTGACGCCATCTTCATTATCGCCGTCGGTGTTGGCATGTTCTTCGCCACCGGTAACCCGCTGCTCGCCGCAATCAAGTAATCGGTTTTTGCTGACTACCTGATTTTCAACGAGTAAAGGGTTATCCCATGGACATTAATGCGTCCCTGTTCCTGCAGGCGCTGGTGTTCGCGGTCCTGGTCCTGGTTACGTGGAAGTTCATCTGGCCTCCACTGACCAACGCCATCGACGAGCGAGCCCGTCGCATTGCAGACGGCCTGTCTGCGGCCGACCGCGCCAAGCACGACCTCGCCAATGCTGAAAAGCTGGCGGTTGAGGAACTGCGCAAGGCCAAGTCGCAAGCGGCCGAGATCATTGCCCAAGCTGACAAGCGCGCCAGCCAGATCGTGGAAGAAGCCAAGGACGCTGCCCGCGTCGAAGGTGACCGCCTGATCGCCGGTGCCAAGTCGGAAGTTGACCAGCAAATCCACCAAGCCAAGGAAGCCCTGCGTCAGCAGGTGTCGGCCCTGGCAGTTGCCGGCGCCGAGCAGATCCTGCGCCGCGAAGTGGATGCAGCGCGTCACGCTGACTTGCTGTCCGCTTTGAAAACGGAGCTATAAACGCTCATGGCTGAACTCATTACCGTCGCAAGACCCTACGCCGAGGCTGTATTCCGCCTCGCGAAGGAGACGAACAGCCTGCCGTCCTGGTCGGACGCGCTGGCGGTGCTTGCCGCCGCTGCGCACGACCCGCTGGCGGTGGAGTTCGCCGCTAATCCGAAGTTCTCCGCGAGCCAGGTGCAACAGCTGTTGACCGAACTGCTCGGCGATCGCGCCAACCTGCAAGTCAGCAATTTCCTTGCTGCCGTGCTGGAAAGCCATCGCTTTGTCCTGCTGCCTTACATTGCCGAATTGTTCGAGCAATTGAAGGCGGCAGAAGAAGGTTCGGTCACTGCGCACATCGAGTCGGCCTTCGAACTCACCGGCGCGCAAGTGGAAGAGATCCGAGCGATCCTCGCCAAGCGCGTAGGCAAGAAGGTTGAAACCACCGTCAGCGTCGATGCCGAGCTGATTGGCGGGGTAAAGATGACGATCGGTGACGACGTGATCGATGCCTCAGTGCGTGGCAAGCTGGCAGCCCTGTCGGCCCGCCTTGCCCAGTAACCGGAAACGAGCTGGGCAAGCAACCCGGGCAACACCCAATTTGGAGTGCAATCATGCAATTGAATCCGTCTGAGATCAGCGAGCTGATCAAGAGCAAGATTCAGAACCTGTCCGCTGGTGCCGAATCGCGCACCACCGGCACCGTCGTCTCGGTGACTGACGGTATCGTCCGCGTTCACGGCCTGAGCGACGTGATGCAGGGCGAAATGCTGGAATTTGCCGGCAACACCTTCGGCCTTGCGCTGAACCTCGAGCGCGACTCGGTCGGCGCCGTGGTGCTGGGTGACTACGAGCACATTTCGGAAGGCCAGGAAGTCAAGTGTACCGGCCGTATCCTGGAAGTGCCGGTCGGCCCGCAGCTGCGTGGCCGCGTGGTCAATGCCCTGGGTCAGCCTATCGACGGCAAGGGTCCGATCAACGCTTCGGGCACCAGCCCGATCGAAAAGATCGCCCCTGGCGTTATCGCCCGTCAATCGGTGTCGCAGCCGCTGCAAACCGGTATCAAGGCGATTGACGCCATGGTGCCGGTTGGTCGTGGTCAGCGTGAACTGATCATTGGTGACCGTCAGACCGGCAAGACTGCCGTTGCGCTGGACGCCATCATCAATCAAAAGGGTAACGGCGTTACCTGTATCTACGTTGCCATCGGCCAGAAAGCGTCGTCGATCGCCAACGTGGTGCGCAAGCTGGAAGAGCACGGCGCGCTGGACCACACCATCGTGGTTGCTGCCTCGGCTTCCGAATCGGCCGCGATGCAGTACCTGTCGCCGTACGCCGGTTGCGCCATGGGCGAATACTTCCGCGACATCGGTGAAGATGCGCTGATCGTATACGACGACTTGTCCAAGCAAGCCGTGGCCTACCGTCAGATCTCGCTGCTGCTGCGCCGCCCGCCGGGCCGCGAAGCCTACCCTGGTGACGTGTTCTACATCCACTCGCGTCTCTTGGAACGTGCATCGCGCGTGAACGAAGACTACATCGAGAAGATCACCAACGGCGCCGTGAAGGGCAAGACCGGTTCTTTGACCGCTCTGCCTATCATCGAAACGCAAGCCGGTGACGTGTCCGCCTTCGTGCCGACCAATGTGATCTCGATTACCGACGGCCAGATCTTCCTGGAATCGGACCTGTTCAACGCCGGTATCCGCCCCGCCATCAACGCCGGTATCTCGGTGTCGCGCGTCGGTGGTGCAGCCCAGACCAAGGTCGTCAAGAAGCTCGCCGGTGGTATCCGTACCGCCCTGGCCCAGTACCGTGAACTCGCAGCGTTTGCCCAGTTTGCTTCCGACCTCGACGAAGCCACCCGCAAACAGCTCGATCGCGGTCGCTTGGTGACTGAACTGTTGAAGCAAGGCCAATACGCGCCGTTCAAGGTGTCGCAGCTGTCCGTGACCCTGTACGCCGTGGAAAAGGGCCTGGCCGATGATGTGCCGGTCGAGAAGGCTCTGGCTTTCGAATCCGCACTGTATGCCTATGTGAAGGCCAACCATGCCGAAATCATCGCTGAGATGGACGGCAAGGGTGAGCTGTCTGGCGACAACGACAAGAAGCTGGCGGAAGCCATCAAGTCGTTCAAGGCCAACGGCGCTTTCTGATTTGATCTAACGAGAGAAAGGTCAAGTCATGGCAGGCGGCAAAGAAATTCGCAACAAGATCAAGAGCGTGCAAAACACGCGCAAGATCACCCGCGCCATGGAAATGGTGGCCGCGTCCAAGATGCGCAAGGCCCAAGCCCGGATGAAGGCGGCACGTCCTTACGGTGAGAAGATCCGTAATGTCACCGCCCATCTGGCTCAGGCTCTGCAGGACTACGCCCATCCTTTCCTGACCAAGCGTACGCAAGTGAAGCGTGCCGGCATTATCGTGGTAACGACCGACAAGGGTCTGTGTGGTGGCCTCAACACCAATGTGTTGCGCACCGCACTGAACCAGATGAAGGCCTGGAATCAGGCCGGCATCGAAGTCGATGTCACCGCCATCGGTAACAAGGGCTTCGGCTTCATGCAGCGCGCCCATGCGCATGTGGTTTCGCACGTCACGCAACTTGGTGACACGCCGCACCTCGACAAACTGATCGGCCCGGTCAAGGTCATGCTCGACGCATACATGGCCGGCCAGATCGACGAATTGCATATCGTCTACACCCGCTTCATCAACACGATGCGGCAGGAACCGGTGATGGAACAGCTCCTGCCGGTGCCCGCCGATCGCATGAAGCCGGTCAGCGAGCACCCGTTCGAGTACATCTACGAACCGGCTCCTGAGGTGGTGATCGACGATCTGCTGATTCGCTATATCGAGGCGCTGGTGTATCAGGCAGTGGCCGAAAACATCGCTTCCGAACAAAGCGCACGGATGGTGGCCATGAAGGCCGCTTCCGACAACGCCGGAACGGTGATTGATGAGCTCAAGCTGGTCTACAACAAGACCCGCCAGGCAGCCATCACCAAGGAACTGTCGGAAATCGTCGCCGGTGCGGCAGCAGTTTGATCGCGCGGAATGTAATACCTAAAGCACCACTTCGACGTCACTGACGCGCGTCAGCGAGATTCCCTCGCCGGCAAGCGAGCGGGGGGAGTGGGATTAGAAGTAAAACGGCAGTGCCGGCCGATGTCGGCGCTGCCTCCTGTAAAGGAATGCAACGATGAGCCAAGGTAAAATCGTGCAAATCATTGGCCCGGTGGTTGACGTGGAATTTCCACGCGACGCCATGCCAAAGGTTTTTGACGCGCTGACGCTGGCCGAACCGGCACTGACGCTGGAAGTTCAGCAGCAGCTCGGCGACGGTGTGGTCCGTGCCATTGCCATGGGTTCCACCGATGGCGTGAAGCGCGGCCTGCCCGTGCTGAACACCGGCAACCCGATCTCGGTACCGGTTGGCAAGGCCACGCTGGGCCGTATCATGGACGTGCTGGGCAACCCGGTGGACGAAGTTGGTCCCGTGGTCGCTGAAGAGCGCTGGTCCATCCACCGCAAGGCCCCGAAGTTCGACGAGCTGAACCAGACCGTTGACCTGCTCGAAACCGGTATCAAGGTGATCGACCTGATCTGTCCGTTCGCCAAGGGCGGCAAGGTGGGTCTGTTCGGTGGCGCCGGTGTGGGCAAGACCGTGAACATGCTGGAGCTGATCAACAACATCGCCAAGGCTCACTCGGGTCTGTCGGTGTTTGCCGGTGTGGGTGAGCGTACTCGTGAAGGTAACGACTTCTATCACGAAATGGCTGACTCGGGCGTTATCAAGCTGGACAACCTGGCCGACTCGAAAGTGGCCATGGTGTACGGCCAGATGAACGAGCCACCAGGCAACCGTCTGCGCGCTGCGTTGACCGGCTTGACCATGGCCGAGTACTTCCGCGACGAGAAGGACGAAAACGGCAAGGGCCGTGACGTGCTGTTCTTCGTGGATAACATCTACCGCTACACGCTGGCCGGTACCGAAGTGTCCGCCCTGCTGGGCCGTATGCCGTCCGCCGTGGGTTATCAGCCTACGCTGGCCGACGAAATGGGTCGCCTGCAAGAGCGTATCACCTCGACCAAGACCGGTTCGATCACCT
>NZ_JAYRLZ010000417.1:0-2450 GCF_041904975.1 Chitinimonas sp.
AGAGGGCATGTGCTGTGTCGCCTTTTCGGCACGGTAAGGCGATGTGGCCAGACTGCCGCAAACCCAGAACTGGTGCTGCTTTGCGACCGGCGCTGCCCGATTCTGGCGGCAAATCAAAGGTTGCTCGCACAGCTCATAAACACTAGAATTAGTAGTCGCAGCATATAAAAACTACTAGATATTGTGTTTTTCCACAGCTTCTTCACAGATTTATGCACAGCCTGCGCCGCGTTTTCGACGCAGAAATTTTCAGCTGTGCGTTCAAGCATTTGGCGAGTTCTGCATCACGCAACACCCGGCGTGCAACTGGATGAACGGGCTTTACGCCCCCGCCTGCAAGGCGGCGAACCACTACCCGAAATGCCTGGCCTGATGGCTGGCCCGGCATCAAATCAACAGCAAAAAGGGGTCCTTACCGATATGTACACCACTACCGATACCGCCAGCACCACCCGTCCTGCTTACCCGGCAGAGGGCGTGAGTAACCAGGCTGGCACACCGCAGGTTGCCGAATACAAGATCATCCGCCGCAACGGTTCGGTCGGCCCGTTCGAGCCGATGAAAATTTCGGTTGCCGTCACCAAGGCCTTTCTGGCGGTGCATGGCGGCGCGGCAGCCCAGTCGGCCTCGGTGCGTGAGACGGTACAAAGAATTACCGATTCGGTGGTGAATGCGCTGATGCGCCGCAAGCCCGATGGTGGCGCCATCCATATCGAAGATGTGCAGGACCAGGTCGAACTGTCGCTGATGCGCTCGGGCGAGCACGATGTGGCGCGCGCCTATGTGCTGTATCGCGAGCGTCGCCACCAGGAGCGCCTGGCCAAGGGCGAGAGCGAGCAAGCGCCAGCAATCGGCATCCAGGTGATCGACGCCGGTGTGAGCCGCCCGCTCGATGTGGCGCGCCTGCGCGCGCTGGTGCAGTCGGCGGTGTCGGGCTATGAGCAGGTCACCGATGTCGAGCATATTGTCGGCGAGACCCTGAAGAATCTGTACGACGGCGTGCCCGCCGAAGAGGTGCGCAAATCGGCCATCCTGTCGGCCCGCCAGCTGATCGAGAAGGAACCGGCCTACTCGCGCGTGACGGCTCGCCTGTTGATGCACAGCCTGCGCCGCGAAGTGCTGGATGAAGAAGTCACCCACGAAGAGATGGCCGAGCGCTATAGCGAATACTTCCCCAAGTTCATCAAGCAAGGCATCGATGCCGAGTTGCTCGACCCGGAACTGGCCCAGTTCGATCTGGCCCGCCTGGGCGCTGCACTCAAGCATGACCGCGATTACCAGTTCGACTACCTGGGCTTGCAGACCCTGTTCGATCGCTACTTCCTGCATATCCACGGTCGCCGTATTGAGCTGCCGCAGGCCTTCTTCATGCGCGTCGCCATGGGCCTGGCACTGCGTGAAATCGACCGCGAAGCGCGTGCCATCGAGTTCTACAACGTGCTGTCGACCTTCGACTTCATGTCGTCGACCCCGACACTGTTCAATTCCGGCTCGCTGCGCAGCCAGCTGTCCAGCTGCTATCTGACCACCATTGCCGATGACCTCGACGGCATTTACGAAGGCCTGAAAGAAAACGCCCTGCTCAGCAAGTTTGCCGGTGGCCTCGGCAACGACTGGACCCCGGTACGTGCGCTTGGCTCGCATATCAAGGGCACCAATGGCAAGTCGCAAGGCATTGTTCCCTTCCTCAAGGTGGTGAACGACACCGCGGTGGCGGTCAACCAGGGCGGCAAGCGCAAGGGCGCGGTGTGTGCCTATCTGGAAACCTGGCACGCCGACATCGAAGAATTCCTCGAATTGCGCAAGAACACTGGCGATGATCGCCGCCGCACCCACGACATGAACACGGCGAACTGGATTCCCGACCTGTTCATGAAGCGGGTAATGGAAAACGCCGACTGGACCCTGTTCAGCCCGAGCGAAGTGCCGGATCTGCACGATCTGTACGGCAAGGCATTTGAAGAAGCCTATACCCGCTATGAGGCGAAGGCCGAGCGCGGCGAAATGCGCATCGCCAAGAAGATTCCGGCCCTGCAGCTGTGGCGCAAGATGCTGACCATGCTGTTCGAAACCGGCCACCCCTGGTTCACCTTCAAGGACCCGTGCAATATCCGCAGCCCGCAGCAGCATGTCGGCGTGGTGCACAGCTCCAATCTGTGTACCGAAATCACCCTGAACACCAACGACAGCGAGATCGCCGTGTGTAACCTCGGCTCGGTGAATCTGGTCAACCATATGGTCAAGGGCGAGGACGGCAGCTATCGCCTCGATGGCGAGAAGATTCGCCGCACCACCCGCACCGCCATGCGCATGCTCGACAATGTGATCGACATCAACTTCTACCCGGTGAAGAAGGCGCGCAATTCCAACCTGAAACACCGCCCGGTGGGCCTTGGCATCATGGGTTTCCAGGACTGCCTGCATTTGCTGCGCACCCCCTATGCCTCGCA
>NZ_JAYRLZ010000418.1:0-2431 GCF_041904975.1 Chitinimonas sp.
GTGTGGGGGATGTCTTCAGCTGTCTGTATTGCTTGGAACAATCAGATGCGCTCCTAGGTCCCGCCACCCCGACATCCTCTCTATCTCAGAATGCCTTCCAGCACCATACAAGCCGCTCCTACAGAAGGCTGGGCCGCCCTGCGAACCTTCCTGATGAGGAAATTCATCGTGGGTGATGAATTTCCTCATCGCTTGTGATTAAATTCGCAGCACATGAGACCAGCGATCTGGCGGGTGCTGACATGAATCTTGCAGCTGCCCTTGCCCTGAGCTGGATAGCCACTGTTTATGCCCGGTTCTACCGGGCTTTGCCCTAATTACAGGAACCGATATGTCCAAGAATGCCGATCTCCACGCCCGCCGCCTTGCTGCCACGCCCCGTGGTGTCGGCGTATTGGGCGACTTTTTCGCCGTCCGGGCCGAAAACAGCCTGGTCTGGGATGCCGAAGGTCGTCGCTTTATCGACTTCGCTGCCGGCATTGCGGTGCTCAATACCGGTCATCGCCACCCCAAGGTGACGGCAGCCGTGCAGGCGCAGCTCGAAGCTTTCACCCATACCTGCTATCAGGTGGTGCCGTATGAGGGCTATGTGAAGCTGGCCGAGACCCTGAATGAAATCGTGCCGATCAATGGCCCGAAAAAGACCGCCTTCTTCACCACCGGGGCCGAAGCGGTGGAAAACGCCATCAAGATCGCCCGCGCTGCCACCGGTCGCAGCGGCGTTATCGCCTTCTCGGGCGCCTTCCATGGCCGCACCATGATGGGCATGGCGTTGACCGGCAAGGTCAACCCCTACAAGCTGAACTTCGGCCCGATGCCGGCCGATGTGTTCCACGCGCCGTTCCCGGTGCACGGCGTCAGCGTCGCTGATTCGCTCAAGTATGTGCAACACCTGTTCAAGGCCGATGTGGACCCCAAGCGCGTGGCCGCCATCATCATCGAGCCGGTACAAGGCGAGGGCGGCTTCTATGTGGCGCCGAAGGAATTGATGATTGGCCTGCGCAAGATTTGTGACGAGCACGGCATTTTGCTGATTGCTGACGAAATCCAGACCGGCTTTGCCCGTACCGGCAAGACCTTTGCCATGGATCACCACGAGGTAAAGGCTGATCTGATGACCATGGCCAAGAGCCTGGCTGGTGGCTTCCCGCTGTCGGCAGTGACTGGCCGCGCCGAACTGATGGATGCACCCGCTCCTGGCGGCCTTGGCGGCACCTATGCCGGCAGCCCGCTGGCGGTTGCGGCAGCACTGGCAGTGATCGAGGTGATTCGCGAGGAAAAGCTCAATGAGCGCGCAGAGCGCCTGGGTGCTGGCCTTAAGGAAAAACTCAACAGCCTCAAGGGCGCGGTACCGCAAATCGCCGATGTGCGCGGCCTGGGCTTTATGGTGGCGGTTGAATTCAACAAGGCCGGCAGCGACGAGCCAGATGCCGACTTTGCCAAAAAGGTGCAAACCGAGGCGATGAAGCGCGGCTTGATCCTGCTGACCTGCGGCGTGTATTCGAACGTGATCCGCTTCCTGGCGCCGATCACCATCGAGGACGCAGTGTTCGCCGAGGCGCTGGATATTCTGGAAGCCGCTTTGAAGGCCTAACAACCTAGGGAAACGTGAACAGTGAAATGTGAGCGCTGACTTGGTCACCCACATTTCACCGATGCCGCAGCGCGGCGAGTCACGTTTCACCTTTCACAAGGATTGCGTGATGCTGAATCTGAAAGACCCCAGCCTGCTCAGGCAGCAGTGCTATATCGATGGCCAGTGGCTCGACGCGTATTCCGGCGAGACCATTGCGGTGAACAACCCGGCCACCGGCGAGATCATCGCCCATGTGCCGAAGATGGGCGCAGCGGAAACACGCCGTGCCATCGAGGCAGCCGACCGGGCCTTGCCGGCCTGGCGCAGCAAGCTGGCCAAGGAGCGCTCGGCCATCCTGCGCAAATTCTTTGAACTGATGATGGCCAATCAGGATGACCTAGCCATCATCCTGACTGCCGAGCAAGGCAAGCCCTTGACCGAGGCCAAGGGCGAGATCGCCTATGGCGCGGCCTTCTTCGAGTGGTTCGCCGAGGAAGCCAAGCGGGTTTACGGCGAAACGGTGCCCGAAACCGTGCCCGGACGTCGGCTGCTGGCGATCAAGCAGCCGATTGGTGTCTGCGCCGCTGTCACGCCATGGAATTTCCCCAAAGCCAAGATAACCCCCAAAGCTGGCCCGGCGCTGGCTGCCGGTTGCACCATGGTGATCAAGCCGGCCTCGCAAACGCCATTGTCGGCGCTGGCCATGGCCGAGCTGGCGCATCGTGCCGGTGTGCCTGCTGGCGTGTTCAGCGTGGTGACCGGTTCGGCGGCCGCCATCGGTGGCGAGCTGACCAGCAACCCGATCGTGCGAAAATTCACCTTTACCGGCTCGACCGAAATCGGCCGTGAATTGAT
>NZ_JAYRLZ010000107.1:0-13539 GCF_041904975.1 Chitinimonas sp.
ACGCCGATCACAGAGCGCCAGCAGCAGATCGTGCAGATCGTCCGGCTCCGGCGTGCGCCAATGTGCCAGCAGCAGGGTGAGCAGCGGATCGTCCAGGGTGCCGGGCGACATTTTCGGGCGCGGCCAGCCCTGCCAGTCCGCCATCAGGCAGAGCAGAAAATACTGACTCTGCGCCGAACCATGTAGATTGCTCCCGAAACCAGCCTCAAGCGCCCAGCAGGCGCTACGGCTCAGATCGATTGCCTGCTCGATCCAGCCCAGGTACAGCAACTCGCCGATATAGCCCGAGAAAAATTTAACGATAAGGCAGGTGGTGGTAGAAGGCCCGAACGGAATATTCCCGGCCCGCTGATATTTCCGGAACCAGGCGAATTCGATGCGCCAGTACCAATACATCCATACCATGTACTGGCGGAAATGCGGTAGCCAATCGCCCTGATCCAGCGCCACATACATTAACTGAGCACCATAGGCCCCTCCCCCCATATTCCCCATATCCAGATACGCTTTAGGTGCGCCATATGGCTCAATAAGACCAGCCAGGTTATAGGGAAAGCCTGGACCTTCTTTAGCGTATCTGCACAGCAGAGGGTAAGACAGCAGCAGATCAACCATACTGAGGTTCTTTTCGGCCTTTTTCTTGTAGGCCGAAAAGCGCGGAAAGCGTTTGCCCAGGCCGGGCCGTTCGATGTGTTGCAGGGCAGGGTCGCGCATGGGTGGGTAAACCAGAATCGACAATGGCGGCGATGCTAGCCGGCTTCGCGCAAGCCAACAAGGCCAAGATTGGTTGCCTTGCAAATGCCTGCATGATGGTTAGCGTCGCGCACCGGACATGGCACGCTATCGCCGCCCATGCTGGCAAAGGCCAGTGCTTTGCAGCTGCAAGCCGCGCTGGTGCGGTGCCAATGACCGCCCATCGCAACACGCCCGGTGCTGCATTGACTGTCGGCTCGCCGCAAATCAAGAATATCAGCAAGCGCTAATGCATTGGGCGACCGGGTGCGGCGATTCTTGGCCTGCAGGCTGGTCGCCTGCCTGTTGAGCGATAGCGCGATCAATGCGGTTCTGGTTTGCCGCTGTAAGGCAAGCAGGCCGCAGCAGCGTGCATCAAACGTGCTTCAGAGCGGGGTGTGCAATGTTCGATAACGATCAATCAGCACCGGAGGATCAAATGACTACCGAAACCTATACCGGCTATCGCCATATATCCGAGCAAGTCTTGCTGGAACTGGCCAGTCGCCATGCCTGGATTGTCGAGCCGATTGCCCGCGCCAGCCAGTATGTACGCAATATGCCGTTTTTCGAATTCATCGAAGGCATGCAATCGCCCATGCAGTTCAAGCCAGTGGCCGTGGAGCTGTATCACCATTCCGCCACTTTCCCGAAAGTGATGGGGCTGATGCTGGGCCTCACCCCGATGTCGGAAAACCATATGATGCCGTTTTATGCCGAACACGCGTTTGGCGAAGGCCCGCATCACCGCATGCTGTACGACTGGATGATCCGTCACCAGATCATCAGCGGGCCGGAAGAATTAGGCCGGGTGATCCCGTCGGTGGAAACCAATGCCTGCGTGAACCTGGCCTACCAGATGGCGATGGAGCAGGACCGCGATAAATGGCTGGTGGCGCTCAATTGCGGTATCGAGCGCTGCTCGAATGATTTCTTCAAGGTGGTGGCGCCGAAAATGCATGCACTGGGGGCTGGGCACGCGTATTTCGATGTGCATGTGGAGGCCGACGAGCATCACAGCATCATGGGGCTCGATTACATTCACCCGGACCTCGATAGCCGGCGCCAGCGGGTGCTGGTCGCCAAGGCGATGGAGGGCATCACCCTGTGGGCGGCCATGCTGCATGCCTGGATAGGCATGACCGCGGTGCCGGTGTTCGATCTGGAAGGGCGGCCGATCAAGCGCACCACCCTGGTTTGTCACTAGCGAAGCCCTGAACGAATCCACTCTCGCGCAACAGCGCGGTTCCCCGCAGTGGCGGGGAAGGCGGGGGCGCAGTAGATCCACGAGGAATCAACAAGCTACCCACTCCCGGCCAAGCCCCGGGATTCCCCGGGTCTGCTACTCAAGTCGAACACGCGATTCGTTCAGCGCTTCCCGAGCAACGGACCATGGGCAAGCGCGATGCAGGCGGCCGGGCCCGGTCGCCTGCAAGATCGGCGTAATGCACCATGGCTACACTGCCGCCGCTGCCATGCAGCCCGCGTGGCATGTACCCATTCCCCCGACTAGGTGAACCATGAACCGATTTGCACGCTCCCTGTGGCTGGCGCTGGGCCTTGGCCTGGCCTCGCTGGCCGTTTCCGCTGCCGATGCGCAGCCGGCTGTATCCGACGAAGAACTCAACCGCCAGGTCGAAGCCGCCCTTGCGGCAGACCCGGTGCTGTCCAAGCAGAAAATCAAGGTCAGCACCAAGAAGGCCGAAGTGAGCCTTACCGGCGTGGTGAAAGAGCAGGACATGATGGTCGCCGCCGGCCATCTGGTGGAAAAGATTCCCGGCGTGAAATATGTGCTGAACGAAATCGACAACGAGGACTATCTGCGCGAGCAGGCGGCCAAGCAGGTGGCTGGCAAATAGGCGGCGCGGCAGCCGGCCATGGGTCGGCTGCCATCGTGGCGGTTTTCCTGCCTTACTGTATCGGTATAATTTCAATTATTTTTGAAATGAATGGTTGATATGGATAAACTCGCTGCCCTGCGCAGCTTCGAAGCGCTTGCCTCGGAAGCCCGGCTCGATGTCTACCTGATGCTGGTTGCGGCCGGTCGCGCGGGCCTGGTGGCCGGCGAGCTGGCATCAGGGCTGGATATGGCGCCGTCGAATCTGTCGTTTCATCTGAAGAATCTGAGCCAGGCTGACCTGGTGCTGGTGGAGCAGGAAGGGCGCTTTTTGCGCTACCGCGCCAATTTGCCGCGTATGGCGCAGATTGCCGGTTTTTTGGCGGATCACTGCTGTGGTGGCCAGCCGGAGCAGTGCGCCGAGTTGTCGGGCGAGCCGGGCAGCGGCGGCTGCTGCCAGTAAGCCGGGCTGCTTGGTCGCGTTTATTGCCCGCTGCCGTGCGGGGGAGATTGATATGGATTTACCGCGTCGTCTATTTGCCGAATGGCTGGGGACGGCCTTCCTGCTGGCCGTGGTGGTTGGCTCCGGCATCATGGCCGAGCGCCTGTCGGGCGGGAATGTCGGCCTGGCGCTGTTGGCCAATGCACTGGCCACCGGTGGCGGCCTGATCGCCTTGATACTCACTTTTGGTGCTATCTCCGGCGCCCATTTCAATCCGGCGGTTACCCTGGTAGCGGCGCTGGGCAAGACGCTGGCGTGGCGCGTTGCCGGCCTGTATGTGCTGGCACAGGTGCTGGGTGCCTTCTGCGGGGTAATGGCGGCCCATGGCATGTTCGGCGAGCCTTGGCTGTTTGCTGCGCAGCATGTCCGCAGCGGCCCGGCGCAGTGGTGGAGCGAATGGGTGGCCACCTTCGGCCTGGTGGCGGTGATTCTCGGTTGTTCGCGGCAACGGCAAGATGCCGTGCCCTTTGCCGTGGCGGCCTATATCGTCGCTGCCTACTGGTTTACCGCATCGACCTCGTTCGCCAACCCTGCGGTGACGCTGGCCCGCGCTGCCACCGATACCTTTGCCGGCATTCGCCCGGCTGATGTGCCCGGTTTCATCCTCGCCCAGCTGGCTGGGGCGGGCAGTGCTGCCATGGTGTTTGCCTGGCTGCTGCCCGAGCCGGCCCCCGCCAACCCACATTCCCGCTGAAGCCCCTGGAGTTGCCATGCAGCACGCCGTCACCATCTATCACAATCCGGATTGCGGTACCTCGCGCAATACCCTGGCCCTGATCCGCAATGCCGGTATCGAGCCGCAGATCATCCACTATCTGCAAACTCCGCCGGATCGCGGCACCTTGCTTGCCTTGATTGCTGCCATGGGTGGCGGTGCGCGGCCGCTGCTGCGGCAAAAGGGCACGCCCTATGAGGAGCTGGGCCTGGCGCGCGAAACATTGAGTGACGATGAACTGGTCGATGCCATGCTGGCGCACCCGGTGCTGATCAACCGGCCCATTGTGGTTAGCGCGCTGGGTACCCGCCTGTGCCGGCCATCGGAGCTGGTGCTGGATATCCTGCCCGCTCCGCAACTCGCACCGTTTTCCAAGGAGGATGGCGAGGTGGTGATCGATGCCACGCTCAAGCGGGTTGATGCGGTGCGCTGATCCTTGCCGCAGGTGTAGCGAGCGGCAAATGGCGCATCACTGCGCCAGCCGTATCTGCTGACATAGGCGCGGAGCTGTTCCCGCCCTCTGCCATCTATGCTGCCGGGCTCTGGTCGCCGGGCTGGCTCAGCCCTTGGCGGCTTCGCGCCGCCGCTTGGCTTCTTCCAGCAGATACACCTGGTAGTCATCCAGATCGCCGTCGAAGTCCTTCACGCCGCCGCGTGACACCATCCAGAATTCGTCGCACACCGAGCGCAACAGGGCGCGGTCGTGGCTGACCAGCATCACCGAGCCTTCGAATTCATTGAGCGCCACGCTGAGCGCCTCGCGGGTGGCGAGGTCGAGGTGGTTGGTCGGTTCATCAAGCAGCAGCAGGTTGGGGCGCTGCCACACGATCATGCACAGCACCAGGCGCGCCTTCTCGCCGCCGCTCATGCTGCCTACCGCCTGCTTGACCATATCGCCGCTGAAATTGAAGGTGCCGAGGAAGTTGCGCAGGCCCTGTTCGCGGCAGTCGTTATAGCTGGGGCGCATCGCCACCGGAGTGTCGCGCACCAGGCGAATCATATGCTCGAGCGGGTTATCTTCCGGCCGCAATACATCGAGTTCCTGCTGCGAGAAGTAGCCGATATTGAGGCCCTTGCCCTGGATGATCTCGCCGGCGAGCGGCGTCAGGGCGCCGGCAATGGTCTTTACTAGGGTGGATTTACCCTGGCCATTGGCGCCGAGAATGCCGATGCGCTGGCCGGCCAGCACCGAGCGGTTGACGTTGTGGACGATGGTGATCGGCTCGGCATCGGGCGCCGCATCGTCTGCCGGCGGGTAGCCCATGGCAGCACCCGATAGGGTGAGCATCGGGTTGGGCAGGCTGGCCGGTTCCTTGAATTCGAACTGGAATTCGGCATCGGCCAGCACTGGCGCGATCTTTTCCATCCGCTCCAGCGCCTTCACCCGGCTCTGTGCCTGCTTGGCCTTGCTGGCCTTGGCCTTGAAGCGGTCGATGAATTTTTGCAGATGGGCGATCTTGTCAGCTTGCCGCGCCTGGGCGGCCTGTTGCAGCGCCATCTGCTCGGCGCGCATATCTTCAAACTTGCTGTAGTTGCCGCCGTAGCGCACCAAGCGGCCATTATCGATATGCAGGGTGACATTGGTCACCGCATCGAGAAATTCGCGGTCATGGCTGATCACCACCATGGTGCCGGCGTATTGCTTGAGCCAGGCTTCCAGCCACACCAGGGCGTCGAGGTCGAGGTGATTGGTCGGCTCATCGAGCAGCAGCAAGTCCGATGGGCACATCAGCGCCCGCGCCAGCTGCAGGCGCATGCGCCAGCCGCCCGAAAAACTGTTCACCGGCTGGTTCAGTTCCGTCACGGTGAAACCAAGGCCAAGAATCAGCGCCTGGGCGCGGGCCGGCGCGTCGTGGGCGCCGGCATCATTCAGCGCCATATAGGCATGGGCCATGCGCATGCCATCGTCCGAGGCTTCGGCCGCATCGACTTCGGCCTGGGCGGCCAGCAAGGTGGTATCGCCCTCCACCACGAACTGGGTGGCAGTCTGCTCGGTTTCCGGCATGTCCTGCGCTACCTGCGCCATGCGCCACTGCGCCGGAATCGAGAATTCGCCGCCATCTTCATGCAGCAAGCCATTGAGCATGGCAAACAGCGAGGATTTACCGGCGCCATTGCGGCCAACCAGGCCCACCTTTTCGCCGGGCGTGAGGGTAACCGAGGCATCGCCGAGCAATACCTTGCTGCCGCGGCGCAAGACCACGTTCTTGAGAATAATCATGTGAATGCCAGGCGGGTGAGGGTGAGGCGGCGATGCGGCTGTGCCGGAAACAAGGCAGCGGTGCAGATCGGGCGGCGCAGATAGTATCACGGCAGCGGCGCAGCCTTGGTTTGCCGCTATGCCATTTCGGCCGGCCGGTTCAATCGCGGCCGGCGCGCTGTTCAATGCCCCATTGGCGGTTCCGCGAGGGCTATTGATGGGGCCGGATGGCGCTTGCAGCGGGTGGGAGCAGCTTTAGCGCGAACATCGGTCGATTGGCGGCTAAAGCTGATCCTGCGGTCAACTCAGCGCCTGTCGGCAACACGCGCAACGGTCGGATCAAGCGTGCGCCACAAAGCGCCGACGCAGCCAACGTACTGGCGCGCCGATCAGCGGCAGCTTTTGCCACAGCTCCTCGGCTGGGTCCCAGTAGTCGCGGTGCTCGGTGCATCGCCCGTCCGGGGCGAAGCGGAAGTGGCTGCTGCCCAGTACCTGATAGTTTTTGCCATTGAGGCCGAAGTGGAACACCCAGGTGGCAAAGCCCTGCTGCGCGTCGTGCAGCTGCTCGATGATGACAAAGCGTGGCTCAGCCACGGTGGCGAACATATGGCTGAATATTTGCCGGATCGCGGCATGGCCGCTTACATTATTGAACGGGTCCTTGAAGCGTGCCTGTTCGCTGTAATGCTCGGGCAGCGCAGCCAGGTTGTCGGGGGTCAGCTGGCTGTACCAGTGCAGCAGGGCGATGAATTTGGGGTTGGCGGGGTTCATGACAGGTGCAGGGTCCGTTCCAGCAGGGCAAAGCGCCAGCGATGCG
Source organism: Chitinimonas sp. (assembly GCF_041904975.1). NCBI lineage: Bacteria > Pseudomonadati > Pseudomonadota > Betaproteobacteria > Neisseriales > Chitinibacteraceae > Chitinimonas > Chitinimonas sp. The sequence goes on from NZ_JAYRLZ010000107.1 coordinate 6,804, forward strand.
GCAGCAGGCTGATCCAGCGCAGGCTGCGGGTAAAGCGCTTGGGAAAGTCGATCTCGAAGCGGCCTTGCGCTAGGCCTCGCACAATGGCGCTGGCGGCTTGTTCCGGTGTTTGCAGGGCCGGCATGGTGAACTGGTTCTGTGCGGTCAGCGGCGTTTCGACAAAGCCGGGGTTGATCAGATAGACGCCCAGACCGCGCGGATGCAGATCGGCATACAGCACCTCGGCCAGATTGATCAGCGCCGCCTTGCTCGGGCCGTAGACGGTGGCATTGGGCAGGCCCATATAGCCCGCCACACTGGCGATCAGGGCAAAGCCGCCGCTGCCGCGCGCCAGCATGGCGGGCAGTGCGTGCTCCAGCGCGCGGTAAGCGCTGATCAGGTTCAGGTCCATGGTGCGCGCAGCGCTGGCGCTGCTGACTTCCCAGGCGCGCTGCGGCCGGTAGTCGGCAGCGCAGAACACCAGCAGGTCGATGCCGCCCCAGCTGTGCTGCAGGCTGGCGTGACAGCGGGCCCAGTCGGCATCGCAGGTGGCATCCATCGGCAGCGCCTGCGCCTCGGGCAGGCTGCCGGCCAGCGCTTGCAGGCGCTCGGCATGGCGGGCCGACACGGCAACCCGCGCGCCTTGCGCTGCCAGTGCCTTTGCCAGCGCGGCGCCAATGCCGGTGGAGGCGCCGACCAGCCATACCCGCTTGCCAGCCCAGTCGACCAGGCGCGGGTTCAGTGCAGGCAGCAGGTTCATGATGGGTCCTTGCGGAAAAACAGCGTGACTTGCCCGAGTTCCACCCCGAATTTGCTCATGCTGGCGCGGTTGACCATGGTGTGGGCATCGATCAGATACATCCAGTCGTCGAAATTGACCAGGTATTCGCTGCCGTCTACCGGCAGGCGCAGGGTGTAGCGCCAGTTCAGGGCATTGCCGGCCAGCTCGCCGCGTGCCTCGCCCACCACATCGGCAGCGCTGCCGCGCCAGCTGCCGTCGCTGTGCCGCTGCAAGGTCCAGGTACGCTGCTGGCGGCTGCCGTCGCTGTAGCGGAATGCCTCGTCCAGGGTCAGCTGATCGCCCTTTATCGTGCCGGTGAGTTCAACGGTAAAGCGTTTGACCACCTCGCCGCTGCGGCTCTGGAACATGCCCCAGGCCTGGGTGCGGCCTTGGAAGAATTGCAGCGGGTCGAGCGTCGGTTGCGCCTGCTGGTACTGATTGATCGATTGGCCGGCACAGCCTGCCAGCAAAATGGCAAGGCATAACAGCAACAGGCGTTTCATGACGGCACTCCGGTGGCAAGCAAGGTAGAGGGGGCGCTCTGGCGTCCGAGCAGGGCGGCTGCGATCAGCTTGAGCAGGCAGGGCAGGCCGGCATAGGCCAGTGCCAGTGCGCCAGCCCCGCCGGCAGAGCCCGGTTGATAGCCGGCCAGTGCCAGCGCCGGCAGCGCCAGGCTGGCGAGGGCGAGCGCCAGTTTGTTGATAAGCGCCCACAAGCCGTACCAGCGTGCCGGCGGTTGATTGGCTGGCAGCAGCTGGGCCAGCAGTACCGGTGGCAGGGCCAGATCGGCGCCAAGGGCGGCACCACTGGCAAGGCAGATGGCCAGAAACGGGTACATATCACCGGGGCCGAGCTGGCTGGCGCCGACAAAGGCCAGGGCGCTCAGCAGCATGCCCAGACGCCAGGTACGGTGGCAGCCAAGGCGCTGCGCCAGCCAGGTCCATAGCGGCAGCAGGGCGGCAGCTGCGAGAAAATAGCTGCAAAGCAGCCAGCCGGCGGCATGGGCCAGCGCCAGGCGGTCGGCAATGAAGAACATCGCCAGGGTGGCCGCCAGGGCAGAGCCCAGGCAACTCAGCGCAAAGGCGGCAAGCAGGCGGCGCAGGCCGGCATGTTGCCAGGCGAGAGACCAGCGCACCGGCTCGCTGCATGCCGACCAATGCGCAGGCGGTGCATGGCGTAGCAGGCACCACAGGCCCAGCAACAGCGCTGTAGTCAGTGCGGCATTGAGCGCCGATTGCGGCAGCGCCTGCTGGATGCTGATGGCGGCAAGCAACACCCCGATCAGGCCAGCCCCTTCGCGCCAGGCCGCCGCATGGCTTAGTTGCCGTTGGCCACCGCCCAGTCGCCCGCCCCAGCTGAGATAGCTGATATTGATCAGGCTGTGGCTGGCATGGATCAGCAGCAGGGTAAGGCATAGCCACGGCGCCAGGGCGACATCGGCTGGCGGAGACCACAGCAGGGCAAAGCCGGCGGCGAGGGTGAGCGCAGCCAGCAGCAGGGCCAGGCTCAAGCGCTGCGTTTGGCGCAAGTAGTCGACCAGTGCACCGAGGAGCGGGTCTTGCGCCGCATCGATCAGGCGGGTGAAAAACAGGATGAGACCGACATTGCCCAGCGCCACACCGAGCTGGCTGCCATAAATGCTGGGCGCCAGCACATGGATGGACATGGCAACAAACGCCAGCGGCAGGCCCAAGAGGCCGTAGGCGGGCAGGGCAAGCCGGCTCATGGTGCGCGGCCCAGTAATTGAGCGCGCAGGCGGCTGTCGCGTGCTTTCGGCCCCAGCCAGATGGCAAAGAAGGCCTCGGCCAGCTGCGGGTCGCTCAGCTCGGCGGTGAGGCGCTCTCCGTGATAAAAGCGCGCGCCACGGCCGGGCAGGTAGACGCCGATCAATTGCTCGCCGGCGGCCACATCGACAAAGGCGCGGTTCAGCTCCGCCTGCCACTGCGCCAGGGTGGCCTCAGGCCGGCGCTCGCCATCCATACGGCGGATTTCCGCCAGGCTGGTGTCGACAAAGCGCTCGCGGCTGATCGCGTAGTCGTAGCGAAGTTGCAAGGCAAACGGCGTGGACAGGGGCCACTGCCCGGACTCGGCCAGGGGTAGGGCGCCACGCCATAGCTGGGCGGTATACAGACGCAAACCGAGCCAGCGGAAGGCGCCTTCGCCGGCCAGGGCTGCGCCGGGCAGATCGTCGCGCCAGCCCGCCTGCGCCGGCAGGCACAGCAGGGCGGCCAGCAGGATGGCGCCGGCTCTAGCGAGCGCGCTGCAGTGTGAACTGGACGACATCGGTCCGCCCCTCGTCAAATCCGGCTTCACAGTAGGCGTAGTAGAGACGCCAGGTACGGATGAACGCTTCGTCAAAGCCTTGCTGGCGCACGCTATCGAGCTGCAGCTCGAAGTCGGCGCGCCAGCGCCGCAAGGTTTCGGCATAGTCGCGGCCGAAGGCGTATTGATCGAGCGTATGTAGATCGCGCGCCTGGGCGCCGGCGACAAAGCGTTCCTTGCTGGGCAGCATGCCGCCCGGAAAGATGTATTCGCGAATGAAGTCGCTGCTGGCGCGATAGGCAGCAAAGCGCTGCTCATCAATGGTGATCGACTGCACCAGCGCCTTGCCGCCCGGTGTGAGCCGCTGCTGCAGCATCTTGAAATAGCCGGGCCAGTATTGCTCACCCACTGCTTCGAACATTTCGATGGATACGATGGCGTCGAATTCACCGGCGACATCGCGGTAGTCCTGCAGGCGCAGCTGGACTAGCGCGGTAAGACCCGCTTGCTCGATACGCGCCTGGGCGAACTGCAGCTGCGCTGGCGACAGGGTGATGCCCTCCACCGCAATGCCGAGCCGGCCGGCATATTCGGCAAAGCCGCCCCAGCCGCAACCGACTTCCAGCACACGCATGCCGGCGCGCAGTCCCAATTGATCGATGATGCGCTGGTACTTGGCCTGCTGCGCCTGCTCCAGTGATTGCTGGTGGTTGCCGGCAAACACGGCGCTGGAATAGGTCCAGCTCGGGTCCAGCCACAGGCGGTAGAAGTCGTTGCCGAGGTCGTAATGGGCCGGAATATTGCGCCGGCTGCCGGCGCGCGAGTTGCGGCGCAGGCGGTGCTGCAGCGCATACCATAGCCGCGCCAGCCAGCTACCGGTCACCGTTTGCGGCATGGCCGACTCGTTGCGCAAAGCCAGAGTGAGCAAGGCGGTGAGATCGGGGCTATCCAGCCAGCCTCGCGACAAGCTTTCGGCAAAACCGATATCGCCAGCCAGCAGGATGCGCCGACAGGCTTGCCAGTCGTGAATCTGCAAGGTGGCAGTCGGCCCATGGTGCGCATCGCCGAACAGCAGGCTTTCGCCTTGCGGCGTGATCAGGGTCAGATGGCCGCTACGGATATTCCCCAGCACTTTCAGGAAAATATTGGCAATGGCAGGAAGCGCGGGCCGGCTGGCGTAGGTGTGGCTGGATGTCATGGGATGACTCCTGTTTGCTGGCCCAGCGTCAGGCTGTGCGAGGGCGGGGCAGGTTTGCGGAAAAACGGCAAGCGGGCGCGCCATAAACGCAGCGCCTGCAGATGGATGCGTGCCACCACGGCCAGCGTCATCAGCGGGAAGCGCAGCAGGGTGCGGCGCAGATTGGCCGGGCTGAAGTCCTGGCGATGGCCGCCAATGGCGGTACGCAGCAGCAGGCCATCGCCATCGTGGTAGTCGATGCCCATAAAGGCACTGCTGTCGGTTTCACGCAGGCGGAACTGGTAGTGGCCGGCCACCGGGCAAAACGGCGAGACATGGAACATCTTGCGGCAGTGCATAAGCTGCCCGGCGACAATCGCGCCGCCATCGGGTGCGGTGAGCAAATAGCGGTGGTGCTCGCCAAAGGTGTTGCTCACTTCGGCCAGTACCGCGATCAACTGGCCGTTTGCGCCATGGCAGTACCAGAAGCTGACCGGATTGAAGGCATAGCCGAACAGGCGCGGAAAGGTCTGCAGCCAGATATCGCCATCACAGGCGATGCCTTGGCGATTGAGCAATTCACGCATCCAGCCATCCAGACTGCTGCCATCGCGCGGGCCGTAGTCGCGGGTGCGCAGGCTTAAGGGTCGCCAGCAGTTCACTCCGAACCAGGCCTGGTTCAGGCGATCGAGCGCAGCAAGGCGCAAGCGGATACAGAACACCGGGTAGACAAAGCGATTGCGCAAGGGGCGCAGCCGCTCGTGCATCACCTGGCCGATGATCAGCTGTGCATCATCCATCACAGCCTCGCCCAGTCTGGCAGGCAGTCGCAATCGGCGGCGACGCGTAGCGCCGATTTGAGGCCATCTTCATGAAAGCCGTAGCCGGTCCAGGCGCCGGCAAACCAGCTGCGGTGCTGGCCCTGGATGCTGGGCAGGCGCTGCTGTGCATCGATGGCAGCCTGATCGAAAACCGGGTGCTGGTAATGAAAGCGCGCCAGCTCATGGCGTGGGTCGGGCTGTTGCACCGGGTTGAGGGTGACCACCACCGGGGTCTCGAACGGCAAGGGCTGCAGCTGGTTGAGCAGATAGCTGACACACACCGCCGCATCGTGCTGCAGGCCGGCAGCCAGATAGTTCCAGGCCGACCACACCTTGCAATTGCGCGGCAGCAGGCCGGGGTCGGTATGCAGGATCGCCAGATTGGGCTGGTAGCGCACACTGCCCAGAATGGCGCGCTCATCCGTACTGGCATCGCGCAGCATGGCCAGCGTGTCGGGTGCATGGGTGGCAAGGACGACGGCATCGAAGCGTTCCTCACTGCCGCCATGGCGCACCGTTACGCCATGCGCATCGCGCTCCACCGACTGCACCGGCGTATTGCGGCGCACGCTATGGATGGCCGGCAGCATCCGCTCCACATACAGGCGGGCACCGCCCAGCACGGTTTTCCATTGCGGGCGGTCATTCACCTGCAATAGCGAATGATTGAGGCAAAAGCGCAGGAAGGTGGCGGCCGGAAATTGCAGGATATCGGCGGGCGAACTGGACCAGATGGCGGCAGCCATCGGCAGCAGATACCAGTCGCGGAATGCCTGGCCGTAGCGCTCCTGATCCAGCAGGGTGCCGAGCGTATGGCCGCCGGCCAGTGCCGCTTGCAAATAGGCCGGCGCTGCTTTGTTGAAGCGCAGGATGTCGCGCAGCATGCCGAGAAAGCGCGGCGACAGCAGATTACGGCGCTGGGCAAACACGGTGCCCAGATCGGTCCCTGCCCACTCGACGCGCCCCTGGTCTACCGACACGCCGAACGACATATCGCTGGCATGCACCGGCACCTTGAGTTCATCGAACAGGGCGATCAGGTTCGGATAGGTCTGATTGTTGAACACCAGAAAGCCGGTATCCACCGGATAGGTTTGCCCTTCCAGCGTGATGTCGACGGTATTGGTATGGCCGCCCACATAGTCATTGGCTTCGAACAGACTGAGCTGATAGCGCCGCGACAGCAGCCAGGCGCTGGCGATACCGGATATGCCGCCACCAATGACCGCGATGCGTGCGCCCGGTGCAAGCGGTTTGGGGGTGGGCGCTGCAATGTGGCTCATGGTCGGTATTGATGCTTCCAGGGATTTGTTGGGCGAAATGCCGGCAAAACTGCTAGCATCGCTACTGCTTCGGAAGCAAATCTACTACACAGTAAAAGAAATTACCAATGAGTATTTTTTCAAAACTCAGTTTCAAGGACCAGGCCTTCAAGCTGCGTGAAGATGCGATCCTCGATGCGGCCACCCGCATCCTCGCCAGCAAGGGCTTTGATCTGATGACCATGGACGATGTGGCCGCCGATGTCGGTCTGTCCAAGCCCAGTCTCTATAAGCACTTCAAGTCCAAGGATGAACTGGTGGGCGAGGCGATGATTCGTCTGATCGACGGCGCCCAGGAGTTTCTCGATGGTCTGCCGACCGAAAACGGCCCGCTGGCGCGCCTGTGTGCATTGCTGGAATGGGCGTTGCGGGTGCGGCTGAGCGGCGGCCTGCC
>NZ_JAYRLZ010000419.1:0-2406 GCF_041904975.1 Chitinimonas sp.
TTCATGCCGCTGGAGTTGGTCTTGACCTGGCGGTCGATGAATTCGCCGATATCGGCAAATGCGGCAATCGCCTCGAAGCGCTCGTCGATCTCGCGCGGGCTCAGGCCAAGGATGGCGGCATTGAGATAGACGTTTTCGCGGCCGGTAAAGTCCGGGTTGAAACCGGCCCCCAGTTCCAGCAGGGCGGCAATGCGCCCGTCCACCGTCACGCTGCCGCTGCTCGGTGCCACCGTCCCGCATACCAGCTGCAGCAGGGTGGACTTGCCCGCGCCATTGCGGCCGATGATGCCGACCACCTCGCCGTGCCTGATGTCGATATCGACATCGTGCAGGGCCCAATGGGCGCCGCTTTCGTCCTGTTCTTTGAATAGTCGCTTCAGCCGGTCGAGCGGCGAGGCATAGATCGTATAGCGCTTGGAAACCTTGTCGATTCGGATCGCGGATGCGGCGGGCATGTGCAGGGCTGCTGGACGGCAAAAAGGCGCAAATTGTAACAGAGTCGTCGTCCGCTTCTTCGGCATTCCTCCCGGCGCCGGCTGTGCCGGCTGCCTTTGCCGGACTGCCGTCGGCTTGCTAGTGCAAGGCAATGGTTGATATAGTCCGGTGGCATTTTTTTGCCTGGATGGTCGGCTTTTCGCCGCGCTCATGCCGGTGGATCGCATATCAATCAGGCAGTATTCATGCTGCTTTCCAGGCTTTCTTCACAAGGGTAAACACAAACAATGCGACCTGATATCCACGCGCTGATCGTTTGCCCTGCGTGTCGCGGCGAGCTGTCCATTGCCGATGAGGCCTGCTGCACGGCGTGTGGCGCAAGCTATCCGCTGCTGGACGGTGTGCCCATCCTGATGCCCAATGCCGGCAAGGATTTCGAGCGTTATCGCGCCGAGGTGGTATCGGATCATCCCTATGCGCCGGGCTCATTGGCGCTGCTGGCGCGCCATGCCGACGGCCTGGTGCTGGACTTGGGCGCGGGCGGCAAGGATTTCACCAAGCCCAATGTGGTGCAGCTCGATATCTTCAAGTTTACCCATACCGACGTGGTGGCTTCGGCCGACGCCTTGCCGTTTCGCGATGGCACATTCGATGCAGTGGTGAGCCAAGCGGTATTCGAGCATTTGAAATATCCCGATGCGGTGGTGCGCGAAATCGCCCGCGTGTGCAAACCCGGCGCCGAGATCAAGATCGACACGGCGTTTTTGCAGCCGGAGCACGGCTATCCCAACCATTATTTCAACGCGACCATGTCGGGCTTGAAGCATTGGTTCCGCCATTTCGACATTGTCGAAGAGGCGGTGGAGGATTATCAGCACCCGATGTATTCGCTGCACTGGTTCCTGATTTCCTACCTCGACGGCGTGCCGGTCGAGGCGCGCCAGGTCCTGTCGGGGGCGACGGTGGCCGAGGTGGTGGCCGCCATCGATGACCATGGTGCCGGGCGGCTGGCGCTGCGGCCCGAGTTGATTGCCGCACTGACCGCGCTGGGCGCTGCCAAGCGTCGTGAACTGGCGGCCGGGGTGTCCATCCTGGCGCGCTTGACCGATCCTCTGGCGGCGCAGCAAGGTGGCGGGCAGGGTTTTGCTGCCCTGCAGCAGGAAAGCCGGGTGGCAGAGCTGGAGGCGCAGTTGGCGGCGCAGGCCATCGAGCTGGCCCAGCAGCAACGTCTGCTGTTGGTGCGCCGTGATGTGATTGCCTCGGTGGAGAGCGAGGTCTACCAGGCGCATCGCGATATCGCGCATTATCGCGACGCATTCGAGCTGGCGGTGGCGGATAAGGACAAGGCGCTTGCCGAGGTCTCGGCCTTGGTAGCGGTGCTGGAGAATGAGTTGGCGCCCTACCGCAAGGCCAGGGCGCGTTTCGGGCGTCTGCTTGGCTGGATTCCCGGGAGCAAATGGCTGTTCCAACGGCTGCTTGGCAAATTGTGATCAAGCGCACATTCGATAGATCAAATTGCAGGGCTACTCGGTGAATACACGCGTTATTTTTGGTCTGCTGCTTGATGCGCGCTCGGCAGAGCCCGGTCAATTTCTCGAGTTTTTCCACTCGCTTGCCCGGCAAAGTCATTCCGACTGGCGCATGGTCGTTGTGCTCCCCGCGCAGCCCTTGGCGCGCCTCGCGGCGGTGGTTGATGACTACCGCCAGCGCGATTCGCGCATTGTGGCGGTGCTATCCGATAGCCATGATGCGTTCGCAGAGGCATGGCAGCGTGATGTCGCGCAGTGTTTCCAGCTCGACTTTGTCATGCCGTGCGAGGCGACCAGCATTGTTTCGCATGATGCCTTATTGCGCTGCATTTCGCTGCTGGCCGATCGACCCTTTGCGCGCGTCATTCGCGGTGGGGTGGGCGTGTTGTCTGGCGATGACCGTTTGAGCTATGCGGCAGCGGGTTCCGGCGCAATTGCAATG
>NZ_JAYRLZ010000108.1:0-13525 GCF_041904975.1 Chitinimonas sp.
GTCGAGCCGGAGTTCACGCGTACGGAAGCGGATAGCGCCCAGATCAGTCGTCGAATACAAATAGCCGCCGCCCTGCTTCTGGATGATGTAGGCAGCTGGCTGGCCTTCCTTGTTTTTGAACTCATCAAGGAATACCACTTGCGCGCCCTGATCTTCGGTAAGCAGGCCTTGCGTGCGCAGCTCGTTCACCAGCACCGGTAGGTCGACATTGTAAAAACTCTCACCGCGCACCGCCGTGCGGTCAAGCAGCAAGCCGAGCTGGCGCCACAAGGCTTCGGCGTGGTCGAGCGAAATCTCGACGAACTGTCGCCACAAGGCCAGCACTTCCGGGTCGCCACCTTGCAGCTTTACCACATACTCACGGGCCATATCAGCAAAGACGGGGTCTTCGTCGAAATGCTTCTTCGACTGCTTGTAGAAAGTGTCGAGATCAGCAAGCGCCACATTGGCCTCACCGGTCTTGCGTGTTTCCACCATATAGGCCACCAGCATGCCGAACTGGGTACCCCAGTCACCAACATGGCTTTGCGGGATCACCTCGTTCCCCAGGAAAATGTGCAGGCGTGCCAAGGCGTCACCGATAATGCCACCACGCATATGGCCGATATGCATTTCCTTGGCCAGATTCACCGAGGAATACTCGACCATCACCTTTTTGCGCGGCAGTGCTGCCACGCCAAGGCGCTCATCCTGCAAGGCAGCTTCGACCCTTTGGGCCAGAAAGCCGTCAGCGAGCTTGATATTGATAAAGCCAGGGCCGGCAATATCGAGGCTGGCGGCAATGCCGGCCAGATCGACAGCATCGATCACCTTCTGAGCCAGCTCGCGCGGGTTGAGCTTGAGCGCCTTGGCGGCGCCCATTACCCCATTCATCTGGTAGTCGCCAAATTCGGGGCGGCCGGCAACTTGCACCAGGGGCTGGGCATCCGGCGCGCCGACGGCGGCAAGGGCGGTGGCAAAGCGGGCATTCAACAGGGGAAGCAGGGACATGGTGGTTTCAATGCAATGCTGTGCGTCCCGCAGCGAGGGGCGGGGCACATGGGTGTAGGGGTGTTGGCGGCGTCCCCGCGCAGGCCCTCTCCCGGCAAGGAAGGGGACGAGCCGCATGATAGATCAAGCCGCCTATTCTATCGGCCCGGCTGCGACTCACCAATGGCTATCGCGCAATGGTGGCCAGTACGTCGAAGTATTCCGGGAAGGTTTTCGACACGCATTTCGGGTCATTGATGCGGATAGGCGTGCCGCCAAGCGCCACCAGCGAAAAGCACATGGCCATGCGGTGGTCGTCATAGGTATCGATGACGGCATCGGGTGTCAGCTGCGCTGGCGGGGTGATGCGCAGATAGTCGGCACCTTCCTCGACGACAGCGCCGACTTTACGCAATTCGGTGGCCATGGCGCTGAGGCGATCGGTTTCCTTGACTCGCCAGCTGGCCACATTGCGGATGGTGGTGGTGCCGTCGGCAAACAGGGCCAGTACGGCAATGGTCATGGCGGCATCGGGGATATGGTTGAGGTCGGCATCGATGGCGCGCAGCTTGGCGCCTTGGGCCACGCGCGGGCCGGTCGCTTCGATCCAGTCCTCGCCCAGCGCGATCAGCGCGCCCATCTGCGCCAGGGTGTCGGCAAACTTGATATCACCCTGGATCGAATCGCGACCTACGCCTTCCACCCGCACCGGGCCGCCGCCGAGTGCGCCGGCAGCGAGAAAGTAGGAGGCCGAACTGGCATCGCCCTCGACATGGATGGTGCCGGGGCTGCTGTAGATCTGCTGCGCCGGCAGGTGAAATTCGCTCCAGCCGCGACGCTCCACCTGCATGCCGAAACGGCGCATCAGGTTCAGGGTGATCTCGATATACGGCTTGGAGATCAGCTCACCAGCCACTTCGATCAGCGTATCTTCACGACTCAAGGGCAGTGCCATCAGCAGCGCGGTCAGAAACTGGCTGGATACATCGCCGCGCACACTGGTACGCAGGCCGGGCTGCTCATTGTGCTGGTTCTGCCACGGTTTGATGGCGAGCGGTGGAAAGCCGGGCGTGCCAAGGTAGTCGATCTGGGCGCCCAGGGTGCGCAAGGCGTCGACCAGATCGCCAATCGGGCGCTCGTGCATGCGTGCCACGCCCGATAGTTGGTAGTGACCCGTCATCAGCGCCAGGGCGGCGGTGAGCGGGCGGAAGGCGGTGCCGGCATTGCCAAGGAACAGCTCGGCATTCGCCACCGGAAAGCGCCCGGCCACGCCGTCGACCACATAGTCGCGCTCGCCCTCCTGTTGCCAGTTCACCCCTAGTGTTTGCAGGGCTTCCAGCATGCGCCGGGTATCGTCCGAATCGAGCAGGCCGCGCACCTGGGTGCGCCCATCGGCCAATGCGGCCAGCAGAAGGGTGCGGTTGGAGATGCTTTTTGAGCCGGGCAGGCGCACTGCACCGTGAGCGACACTGCAAGGGGCGAGATCGAGAAATTCCATGGCGGTATTGTTGCGCTGCAAGATCGGCCGGGCAGTGTAGCCGCTGCCGTGGCGTTCGGAAAAGCTGACGTGCGCGGAAAGTAAGGCTGCCGGGTTCGACTTTATGGCAGCGACGCGGCAAAATCGCCGCCGTTTTGCAACCTGCCGAATGACTGGAGCCCGCCATGACTGAATCCACCATCCCCGTGATTGCTATCGACGGTCCTTCCGCATCCGGCAAGGGAACGGTGGCTGCACGCGTTGCCGCCAAGCTCGGTTGGCATTACCTCGATTCCGGCGCCATTTATCGCCTGACTGCGCTGGCGGCGATACGCCGTGGCCTGTTGCTCGATGATGAGGCCAGTGTGGCGGCGGTAGCGGCAGAACTCGATGCCGCCTTTGTCGAAGGGGTGATTCTGCTCGATGGCGATGATGTAACCGATGCCATCCGCTCGGAAAGCGTTGGCGATGGCGCTTCGCGTGTCGCAGCCATGCCCGAGGTGCGTGCAGCGCTATTGCAGCGCCAACGTGATTTCGCCCGCTCGCCCGGGCTGGTGGCCGATGGACGCGACATGGGCTCGGTGGTGTTTCCCGGTGCGCCATTGATGGTTTTTTTGACCGCCAGCGCGCAGGAGCGGGCGGAGCGCCGATATAAGCAGTTGATTGCAAAAGGGGAATCGGTTAATATCCGGCAGATTTTGCAGGACATCGAGCAGCGCGATGCGCGCGACAGGGCGAGAAGTGTAGCGCCCTTGCAGCAACTGGCCGGAGCCCATCTGCTCGATACCACCCAGCTGAATATCGAACAAGCCGTTCAGCAAATTTTGCACTGGTGGGATGAGGTAAAGCACTCCCCGCTTTCGGTGCAAGCGTAATACCGGTTTTAGGCAGCATCGCCTGCAGGTGCAGGCAAACCGGCAATCGTCGCCAGATCGATTGTCGGCATCGGTGCCGTTTCCAGCGCAAGGCTGGATACGGCTTTTTTCAACGAGACCCCACAGGCAGTACACGTGGGCTTATATCTGGACACTCTGAAATGACTACCGCTGTTTCTTCCATGGAAAGTTTTGCCGCCCTCTTCGAGGAAAGCCTCGCGCGTCAGGAAATGCGCACCGGTGAAGTGATCACCGCCGAGGTTGTTGCGGTTGAAGACAAATTCGTTGTGATCAATGCCGGCCTGAAGTCCGAGTCGCTGATCGACATCAACGAATTCAAGAATGACCAAGGCGTGGTTGACGTCAAGGTTGGCGATTTCGTGCAGGTTGCCATCGACAGCATCGAAAACGGCTTTGGCGAGACCAAGCTGTCCCGCGAAAAGGCCAAGCGCCTGGCCGCCTGGATCGACCTGGAAGATGCGCTGGAAAAGGGCATCATCAAGACCGGCCTGATTTCGGGCAAGGTCAAGGGTGGTCTGACTGTCATGATCAACGGCATCCGCGCCTTCTTGCCGGGTTCGCTGGTCGATATCCGTCCGATCAAGGACACCACCCCGTTCGAAGGCAAGGACATCGAATTCAAGGTGATCAAGCTCGACCGCAAGCGCAACAACGTCGTTGTGTCGCGTCGCGCCGTGCTTGAAGAAACCATGGGCGAAGAGCGCGAAAAGCTGCTGTCCACCCTGTCCGAAGGCGCGACCGTCAAGGGTATCGTCAAGAACATCACCGACTACGGTGCGTTCGTGGATCTGGGCGGCATCGATGGCCTGCTGCACATCACCGACTTGGCATGGCGTCGTGTGAAGCATCCGTCGGAAGTGCTGACGGTTGGCGACGAAGTGACCGCCAAGGTGCTGAAGTTCGACCAAGAGAAGAACCGCGTATCGCTGGGTCTGAAGCAGCTGGGCGAAGATCCATGGGTGGGTCTGGCTCGTCGCTACCCGCAAAGCACCCGCCTGTTCGGCAAGGTCACCAACATCACCGACTACGGTGCATTCGTTGAAATCGAACAAGGTATCGAAGGTCTGGTCCACGTGTCCGAAATGGACTGGACCAACAAGAACATCCACCCGACCAAGGTTGTCCAGCTGGGCGACGAAGTCGAAGTGATGATCCTGGAAATCGACGAAGACCGTCGTCGTATCTCCCTGGGCATGAAGCAGTGCATGTCCAACCCATGGGACGATTTCCAAGCCACCTACAAGAAGGGTGACAAGATCCGTGGCGCCATCAAGTCGATCACCGACTTCGGCGTGTTCATCGGTCTGCCAGGCGGCATCGATGGCCTGGTTCACCTGTCCGACCTGTCGTGGAACCTGCCTGGCGAAGAAGCCGTTCGCAACTTCAAGAAGGGCGACGAAGTCGAGGCTCTGGTGCTGTCGATCGATGTCGAGCGCGAGCGCATCTCCATGGGCATCAAGCAACTGGAAGGTGATCCGTTCAACAACTTCGTGTCGACCAACGACAAGGGTTCCCTGGTCAAGGGTACCGTGAAGTCGCTGGATGCCAAGGGTGCCGTCATTGCCCTGAGCGAAGAAGTCGAAGGTTATCTGCGCGCCACCGAAGTATCGCGTGACCGCGTCGAGAACATCGCTTCGGTACTGAAGGAAGGCGACGAGATCGAAACCATGATCATCAACGTCGACCGCAAGAACCGCTCGATCAATCTGTCGATCAAGGCCAAGGACATGGCTGATGAATCGTCGGCAGTCAGCAAGCACGCTGCCGAAGCAGCCGGCAATGCTGGTACCACCAGCCTGGGCGCGCTGCTGAAGGCCAAGCTGTCGGGCAACCAAGAGTAAGTCGTGATGCCTTCTGGAAACCCGATGACCAAGTCAGAGTTGATCGCCAAGCTTGCGGAGCGTTACCCGCAGCTGGTGGCGAAGGACGCCGAGTTGGCCGTGAAGACGATACTCGATGCCATGGCAAGCAGTCTTGCCAGTGGTCAGCGGATCGAAATTCGGGGGTTCGGCAGCTTCGATCTGAATTACCGCCCGCCAAGAACGGGGCGCAATCCGAAATCGGGAACACGTGTCTCGGTGCCGGAGAAGTATGTGCCGCACTTCAAGGCAGGCAAGGAGCTGCGGGAGCGTGTTGATGTGCAGGACGAGTAATCGCCCCCACTGATTTGCTCCGCATGAGAAAACGCGGTGTCGCAAGACACCGCGTTTTTCATTGTCGGTACGTATTTGAACCAAACGTGGATGGCGGGGGGGGCCAGCATCCCTTAAAATGGCGGTTTCCCTGTCTGGAGGCCGTTCAATGCGCTACCTTGCCTGGTTCGTCAAGATCGCTGTCTTCCTGTTGCTGTTTGCCTTTACCCTGAAAAATACCGCGCCGGTGCATCTGTATGGCTTGCTCGACAGCCATTGGGAGGCGCCGTTGATCGTGTATCTGCTGGTGTTTTTTACGGCCGGCGTCCTGCTTGGCATGCTGGCCATGCTATTGCCACTTCTGCGTACGCGGCGCGATCTGGCGCAGGCGCGCAAACAGATCAAGCAGCCGCAAGCGGCCAGTACGCCATCCCTTACCCCCGACCGTGTCGAGCCGGCTCAGCCGCTTGATGCCGTCGTCTGAATCCGGAAAGCTGTTGCGTGGAAATCGAAGCCTGGTGGCTGATTCTTGTACCCCTGGTGTTTGGTCTGGGCTGGTTGTCGGCCCGGGTGGATATCAAACACATCCTTGCCGACTCGAAATTGCTGCCGCGCCAGTATTTCGAAGGCCTGAACCATCTATTGAACGAGCGCACCGACAAGGCAGTCGAGGTATTCGTCGATGTGGCGCGCCATCATAGTGAAACGATCGAGCTGCAGTTCGCGCTGGGCCATTTGTTCCGCCGCAAGGGCGAGATCGAGCGCGCCATCCGCATGCACCAGAAGCTGCTGGCCCGCCCGGAGCTGAAAGGCGCAGAAAAGCAGACCGCCCAGTATGAACTGGCGCTGGACTTCATGAAGGCCGGTCTGTTCGATCGTGCCGAGGAACTGTTTGCCCGGCTCGACGATACCGATCTGAGCCGCGCCGCCCGGCGCCATCTGCTTGATATCTACCAGCAGGAAAAAGAGTGGAAGCAGGCGATCAGTACCGCGCAACAGCTGCGCGATACCAGCCACACCTATCAGCACGAAATCGCCGAGTTCTATTGCGAACTGGCCAGCCAGGCCATCACCCGCTCGCAGCCAGCCGAAGCGCAGCAATACCTGCAGCAGGCGCTGGGCGAGCATCGCAAATGCGTGCGCGCCAATCTCTTGCTCGGTGACCTTGCCCTGGCGGAAGGTCGCGCCGAGGAGGCCATTGCCACCTGGCTGAAAATCGAATCGCAGGACCATCGCTTCCTGCCGTTTGCCGCGCCCAAGCTGCTCGACGCCTATGATCGCCTTGGCAGGGCGGAAGAGGGTACCAATCTGCTCAAGGGCTTTTTGAATAGCTACCCTTACCTCGATATGCTCGACCTGGTATACGAGCGCATCGCCCGGCAAAACGGTGTGGAAACCGCGTCGGACTACCTGAGTGAGCAGTTGCGGCTCAATCCCAGCCTGCCTGGCTATGCCAAATTGCTCGAGGCGCGCGCCATTACCGCCCCGGTGGAACGCAAGGCCGATATCGAAGGCCTGCGCAAGGTGATACTGGAAAACAGCCGCTCGCAAGCGATGTATCACTGCGCCGCCTGTGGTTTCAAGGCGCGCCAGTATTTCTGGCATTGTCCGGCCTGCAGCGAGTGGGAAAGCTTTCTGCCGGCACGTGGCCAACTCAAGCCCTGATAAGTCGCAAGGCGCCCGGTGGCGGCCTGTGCTGCCACTCACGCCGTAGCGGCCACCGCTACCCGTCAACCCGAATTCCCTACAGCAGGCCTACCGTGACCTACGACTCGAAAATCATTGTTGCCCTTGATTACCCCGATGCCAGCTCGGCACTTGCCTTTGCCGACCGGGTGCGGCCCGATCTGTGCCGGCTGAAAGTCGGCAAGGAGCTGTTCACCATTGCCGGGCCGGACTTGGTGCGCGCCCTGGTGGCGCGCGGCTTCGATGTGTTCCTCGACCTGAAATTCCACGATATCCCGAATACGGTGGCGCAGGCGGTACGCGCCGCCGCGCAGCTCGGCGTGTGGATGGTCAATGTGCATGCCTCGGGCGGCCGCAAGATGATGCAAGCCGCTCGCGCCGCACTCAGCGATGCGCCGCAACGACCCTTGCTGATCGCCGTCACCGTGCTGACCAGCATGGACGGCCATGATCTGGCAGAAATCGGCCTGTCGGAGCCGGCCGTACAGGTGCCCTTGCTTGCCAAGCTGGCACTCGATTGTGATCTGGATGGCGTAGTGTGCTCGGCGCAGGAAGCATCCATTCTCAAACGCATCTGTGGCCAGGATTTCAAACTGGTCACGCCGGGCATCCGGCCGGCCGGCAGTGCTGCCGGCGACCAGACCCGCATCATGACCCCGGAGGCGGCAGTCGCGGAAGGCGCTGATTATCTGGTGATTGGCCGGCCCATCACCCAGAGTGCGGATCCGCTGGCTACCTTGCTGTCCATCCAGGCCAGCCTTGGCGCCTGAGCGCCGCGAAATACGGAGAACTGTTGATGAAGCTCACCATTGTTGGGACCGGCTATGTCGGCCTGGTTACCGGCGCCTGCCTGGCCGAAGTCGGCAATGACGTGCTGTGTCTCGATGTCGATCCAGCCAAGATTGCCATCTTGCAAGGCGGCGGCATACCAATTCATGAGCCGGGTCTGCAGGAGATGGTCAGGCGCAATGCCGCAGCTGGCCGCCTGCGTTTTACCACCGATGTTGATGAGGCGGCCGCATTCGGCACCCTGCAGGTGATCGCGGTCGGTACGCCGCCGGGCGAAGATGGCTCGGCTGATCTGCAATACGTTGTAGCGGCGGCACGCGCCATCGGCCAGCGCATGAATGACTACAAGGTCATCATCGACAAATCCACTGTGCCGGTCGGCACGGCCGACCGCGTCAAAGCTGCAATTGCGGAAGAGCTGGCAAGACGCGGCGTCGAAATTCCCTATGCCGTTGTCTCCAATCCGGAATTCTTGAAGGAAGGTGCGGCCGTCGAAGACTTTATGCGGCCCGACCGAATCATCGTCGGCAGCGATGACGAGCGTGCCACCTTGCTGCTGCGCGCACTGTACCAGCCATTCCAGCGCAATCATGAGCGGCTGATCGTGATGGATGTGCGCTCGGCCGAGCTGACCAAATATGCCGCCAATGCCATGCTGGCCACCCGTATCTCATTCATGAACGAGCTGGCCAATCTGGCCGAGCGCCTGGGCGCCGATATCGAACTGGTGCGCAAGGGCATGGGGGCTGATCCGCGCATTGGCTATCACTTCCTTTACCCCGGCGTAGGCTATGGCGGCTCCTGCTTTCCCAAGGATGTCAAGGCGCTGCGCCACACTGCCAGCGAGCATGGCATGACGCTGAAAGTGCTGACAGCGGTCGAGCAGGCCAATGCCGAGCAAAAGCAGGTACTGCTGCACAAGGTGGTCAAGCACCTGGGCGAGGACTTGCGCGGCCGCCATTTCGCCTTGTGGGGGCTCGCTTTCAAGCCCAATACCGACGATATGCGCGAAGCGCCAAGCCTTGCCATTATCGAGGGCCTGCTGGCACGCGGCGCCACCATCACCGCCTATGATCCGGTGGCCATGGAGGAATCGAAGAAGCTGCTTGGCGACAAGATCGCCTATGCCAAGAGCCCTCTGGCCGCGCTGGGGCAAGCCGATGCCTTGCTGATCGTTACCGAGTGGAAGGAATTCCGCAGCCCGGATTTCGATACGATTCGCCAATTGCTCAAGCAGCCGCTGGTGATCGACGGCCGCAATCTGTACGACCCGAAGCTGATGCGCGAGCTCGGCTTCGATTACGACGCCATCGGCCGCTAGTCCATCCTTGCCACCCGGATGGGCGCAAGATGCGCAATGTGTATCCGGGGAGCGGTTTGCCCGCTTCCCGCCGTTTATTGGAAACAGCCGTGAAACACCAATCCCTACGTCAGTCACTTGCACAAGCCCGTGTCTTGATTGCCGGCGATGTCATGCTCGATCGCTACTGGTTTGGCGATGTCGAGCGTATTTCTCCAGAAGCGCCAGTGCCGGTGGCGCGGATTACCCGCGTCGAGGAGCGCGCGGGTGGCGCTGCCAATGTGGCGCGCAATATCGCAGCCATCGGCGGCAAGGCCACCTTGTTGTCGGTCGTCGGTGACGACGAGGCGGGCAGGGCGCTGGAACAGTTGATGGCTACGGCCGGCGTGCAGACCTTGCTGCATCGTGATGCCAGTATCACCACCACGGTGAAGATTCGCGCCGTGGCGCGCCAGCAGCAATTGATCCGGCTCGATTTCGAGTACAACCCCAGTCATGAGGTGCTGACCAGCACCCTGGAGGCGTATTTGCAGCAGCTGGCCGAGCATGATGTGGTGGTGCTATCCGACTATGGCAAAGGCGGCCTGACCCATGTCACCGCCATGATCGAAGCGGCGCGCGCCGCGGGCAAGCCGGTGCTGGTCGACCCCAAGGGCGATGACTACCGACGCTACCATGGTGCAACCTTGCTGACGCCTAACCGGGCGGAGCTACGCATGGTGACCGGCAGCTGGCGTGACGATGCCGACCTGTACGCCAAAGTCGAGGCATTGCGCCAGGATCTGGCACTCGATGCGCTATTGCTTACCCGCTCGGAAGAGGGCATGAGCCTGTATGAAGCCGGCGGCGCCACCCACCAACCCACCCTGGCACGCGAGGTCTACGATGTGTCTGGCGCGGGCGACACGGTCATCGCCACCCTGGCGGCCATGCTGGCGGCAGGGCAGAGCCTGCCCGAGGCAATGCGCTGGTCCAACCGCGCAGCCGGCATCGTGGTCGGCAAGCTGGGCACTGCCGTCGCAACGGCAGATGAGTTGTTTCATACGCAATAGCGCACTGGCCAGCCGGTGCCGGCGCGACACCGCAATCTTGAAAATTGCGATTCAAGCCGCAGCTACAATCACGCCCATGCTGCGCTGCGTTATAATGCCGCGCTTTCATTGGGTAACAGCCAATGACGCCGTGATTGAAGGAGCCCGCCATGCCTATTTATGATTTTCAATGTTCTGCCTGCGGTCATCGCGACGAGATCATGCGCAAGATCGCCGACCCTGCCGTAACCAGCTGCCCGGCTTGTGGTGCCAGCGATACCTTCAGCAAGATGCTGTCGGCCGCCGGTTTCCAGCTCAAGGGCTCGGGCTGGTATGCCACCGATTTCAAGGGCGGCGGCAATGCCAAGCCGGCCAGCACGTCTGCAGCCGCTGATGCTGCGCCTGCACCGGCCTGTGGTTCGGGTGCTTGCGGGCATCAACACTGAGTATTCCGGAGCGATAGAGCCACCATGCGTCGTTACTTCATAACCGGCCTGCTGATCTGGGTGCCGCTGGGTATTACCCTGTGGGTGATCAGCACGCTGGTCGGCGCCATGGATCAGTTGCTGGTACTGCTGCCGCAGGGCAGCCGTCCCAGCGACTTGCTGGGCGTGCATGTGCCGGGCTTTGGCGTGCTGCTGGCGATTGCCATCGTGCTCGGCACCGGCCTGGTTTCCGCCAATATCCTGGGCCAGCGCCTGGTGCGCTTCTGGGAGGATGTACTGGCGCGGATTCCGGTGGTGAAGTCGATTTACGGCAGCGTGAAGCAGGTGTCCGACACAGTTCTGTCCGACTCTGGCAACGCCTTTCGCAAGGCTTTGCTGGTGCGCTATCCGCATGGCAATGCCTGGACCGTGGCCTTCCAGACCGGCACGCCGGCCCGCGAGATCGCCTGCATGCTGCCCGAGGAGCATGTGTCGGTCTATGTGCCGACCACGCCCAATCCCACATCCGGCTTCTTTCTGGTGCTGCCCAAGTCCGAAGTGGTGGAGCTCGACATGAGCGTGGACGAGGCACTCAAATACGTGATTTCCATGGGCGTGGTGGCGCCAGCAGCCAAGCCGGAAGCGGCGGCGCTGTGTAAACCCATCATCCGCCCCAAGCCGGTCGATGCGGAACGTGTAGACGCCAATCTACCGGGTTAAGCGGCCTTGGCTGCTTAGCCCGTTAAATCTCCTGCCCCCCGATTTCGAGTTTTTCAAGCATTTACTGGCCCCTTGGGGCCGTTATCCCCATCTGGATTCTGACTGGAACGACCATGCGTACTGATTATTGCGGCTTGATCGACAAGCGTTTTCTATCCCAAATCGTCACCATCAAGGGCTGGGTTCACCGTCGCCGTGACCATGGCGGCGTGATCTTTCTCGACCTGCGCGACCGCGAAGGCCTGGTGCAGGTAGTGATCGACCCCGACACCCCGGAAGCCTTTGCCACCGCCGACAGCGTGCGCAATGAGTTCGTGGTGGAAATCAAGGGCCTGGTGCGTGCGCGCCCGGCTGGCACCACCAACGCCAACCTCGTCTCTGGCGAAATCGAAATCCTCGCCAAGGAAATCGTGGTGCTGAACACGGCCAACACGCCGCCGTTCCAGATCGACGACGAAAACCTGTCTGAGATGGTGCGCTTGCAGCATCGCGTTATCGACCTGCGTCGCCCGGCCATGCAGAAGAACCTGCGCCTGCGCTACAAGGTGGCCTTGCTGGTGCGTAACTTCCTCGACAGCCGCGGCTTTATCGACGTGGAAACGCCGATGCTGACCCGCTCGACACCGGAGGGTGCCCGCGATTATCTGGTGCCAAGCCGCGTGCACGACGGCCAATTCTTCGCTCTGCCGCAGTCGCCTCAGCTGTTCAAGCAACTGTTGATGGTGGCCGGCTTCGACCGCTACTACCAGATCACCAAGTGCTTCCGCGACGAAGACCTGCGCGCCGACCGTCAGCCTGAATTCACCCAGATCGATATCGAGACTTCCTTCCTGAACGAAGACGAGATCATGGACATCATGGAAGAGATGGCCGTGCACGTGTTCAAGGAAGCCATCGGTGTCGACCTCGGCAAGTTCCCGCGCATGGCCTACGACGACGCCATGTTCTACTACGGCTCGGACAAGCCCGATATGCGCGTGGACCTCAAGTTCACCGAGCTGACCGATGTGATGAAGGATGTTCCGTTCAAGGTGTTCTCGGGTGCCGCCAATATGGAAGGTGGCCGTGTGGTCGGCCTGCGCGTGCCGGGTGGCGCCACCTTTACCCGTAAGGAAATCGACGAGTGGACCACCTTCGTCGGCATCTACGGTGCCAAGGGTCTGGCCTGGATCAAGGTCAACGATATCAGCAAGCTGAACGAAGAAGGCCTGCAGTCGCCTATCGTCAAGAACCTGACCGAAGCCGCACTCAAGGCCGTGATCGAGCGTACCGGCGCCCAGAATGGCGACATCATCTTCTTTGGTGCCGACAAGACCAAGGTAGTGAATGAAGCCATCGGCGCGCTGCGTATCAAGGTGGGCCATGAAAAGGGCGAGGCCGGCGGCTTCTTTACCCGCGAATGGCGCCCGCTGTGGGTGGTCGACTTCCCGATGTTCGAATACGACGAGGAAGACAAGCGCTACACCGCTTGCCATCACCCGTTCACCAGCCCCAAGGTGGAGCATATCGACTTCCTCAAGACCGACCCGGCCAAGTGCAAGGCCCGTGCCTACGATATGGTGCTGAACGGCTGGGAAATCGGCGGTGGCTCGATCCGTATCCACCGCGCCGATATCCAGTCGACCGTGTTCGATGCCCTGAACATCGGCCCGGAAGAGGCGCAGAACAAGTTCGGCTTCCTGCTCGACAACCTGGCCTACGGCGCGCCACCACATGGTGGCTTGGCCTTCGGTCTGGACCGCCTGGTGACTTTGATGACCGGTGCCGAGTCGATTCGCGACGTGATCGCCTTCCCCAAGACCCAGCGCGCCCAGTGTCTGCTGACCAATGCGCCGAACGAGGTCGACGAGAAGCAATTGCGCGAGCTGCACATCAAGCTGCGCAATCCGCCGCAAGTGGCTTGATTCGCTCGTATTGCCAACAAAAAGAACGCCCACGGGCGTTCTTTTTTACTAAATAACATAAAGTTTTTCTTGTGACGATTGTTCTATTTTTCCTTCTCCACCTGACCGCGTGGATGGCGCTCGGTTACTGGTCAGGTTCTATAAAGGTAACTAGGAGCTTAAATGTTTCAGATCAATTTCCGCCCCGAAGCGCATT
>NZ_JAYRLZ010000420.1:0-2392 GCF_041904975.1 Chitinimonas sp.
CCTTCATCCATGCCAAAGCCGCGAAACGATTTGCCGCTGGAGCGATTGGCCTTGTCGAAGCTGGACTTGTAGATAAAGGGAATACCCAGCTCACTGGTGATTTCCTTGAGCTGGCCGGCGGTATCGATGGCGAATTGCTCGCCTTCAATGACACAAGGGCCGGCTATCAGGAAAAAAGGCTGGTCCAGCCCGATATCAAATCCGCATAGCTTCATGATGAACCTCTTGAGTGGTGTAAGGTGAAATGCGGACGGTATGTCGAAACACAACGACACCGGCCACACTTCACTTTGCAGCGCTAGATCAGCAACTCAGGCCTTCGCGGCCTTGCTCGCGCGCATAGCTGATGGCGGCCTCGATATAGGCCTTGAACATCGGATGGCCATCGCGTGGCGTCGAGGTGAATTCCGGGTGGAACTGGCAACCGAAGAACCAGCGATGCCCTGGCAACTCGATGGTCTCGCACAGATGGTTCGGATCGGTCGAGCGACCGCTGACCTTGATGCCAGCCGCTTCCAGCCGCGGCAGATAATAATTGTTCACTTCATAGCGATGACGATGGCGCTCGTCGCGTATCAGGGTGCTGCCGTACACGGTGGCAGCAAGCGAGCCAGGCTCAAGCGCGCATTCCTGCGCACCGAGGCGCATGGTGCCGCCCATATTGGAGTTTTCGTCGCGCTGTTCGATCTGACCATCGCGATTCACCCACTCGTCGATCAGCGCCACCACGGGGTAAGGCGTGTCGAGCGCAAACTCAGTCGAACTGGCGCCAGCCATACCGGCCTTGTGGCGAGCAAATTCGATCAACGCCAGCTGCATACCCAAGCAGATGCCAAGATAGGGCACATTGCGCTCGCGCGCATATTCGATCGCACGAATCTTGCCTTCCACACCGCGCTTGCCAAAGCCGCCCGGCACCAGGATCGCATCCATATCGGCGAGGCTATCGAGATCGCCGCTTTCCAATTCTTCCGAATCAAGGTAATGAATCTTCACCTCGCTGCGGGTGTGGATGCCGGCATGCTTGAGCGCCTCGATCAACGATTTGTACGACTCGGTCAGATCGACATATTTGCCGACCATGGCGATGTTGACTGTCTGGCGCGGATTTTCAACCGCGTCGACAATCTTGTCCCACACGCCCAGATCGGCTTTTGGCAAGTCCAGCTGCAACTGCTTGCAGATGATGTCGTCAATACCCTGCTCGCTCAGCACCCGTGGAATCTTGTAGATGCTGTCCATATCCGGACAGGACACCACGGCTTTTTCCGACACATTGGTGAATAGCGCAATCTTGCGACGCTCATCATCCGGCACCATGCGATCGGCGCGGCAAATCAGCACATCAGGCTGGATGCCGATTTCGCGCAATTCCTTTACCGAGTGCTGGGTCGGCTTGGTTTTGATCTCACCGGCCGCGGCGATATACGGCACATAGCTCAGATGCACGAAGCAGGTGTTCTCACGCCCCAGCACCACGCCCATCTGGCGGATCGCTTCCAGAAACGGTAGCGACTCAATATCGCCCACCGTGCCACCGACCTCGATCACCGCTAGCTCGGCACTATTGGCGCCCTGGTCGATAAACAGGCGGATTTCGTCGGTGATATGCGGAATGACCTGGACGGTCTTGCCCAGATACTCACCACGACGTTCCTTCTTGATCACCGAGTCGTAGATCTGGCCAGTAGTGAAGTTATTGGCCTTGCGCATCTTGGCCTGGATAAAGCGCTCGTAGTGACCGAGATCCAGATCGGTTTCGGCGCCGTCTTCGGTGACGAACACTTCGCCATGCTGCAAGGGGGACATGGTGCCCGGATCCACATTGATATAGGGATCGAGCTTCATCATGGTGACTTTGAGGCCACGCGACTCAAGGATGGCCGCAAGTGACGCGGCGGCGATGCCTTTGCCTAAAGAGGAGACAACGCCGCCGGTAACGAAGATGTACTTGGTCATGGCTGATTATGACTAGTGGTAATTCCGCATTTTACACCGAAGGGCCGTCAGGCCCAACTACATCCGGTTTTTGCGCCCTTGCTTCAACCTATCCTCCCTCAGAACACCAGTCCCAAACACTGCAGGCGCGCTCGCTGCAAGCCAGCGTGCACCAAAGCACAAAGGCGTCCGCAGACGCCTTTGTGCTTTTTCAGCCCTACTTATTGGCTTGCCAATTCCTTGGCCAGATACAGCCAGGTTTCCACCACCGTATCCGGATTCAGCGACACGGTTTCAATGCCCTGCTCCACCAGCCATTTGGCAAAGTCAGGATGGTCGGACGGGCCCTGGCCGCAGATGCCGATGTATTTGCCCTGAGCACGGCAGGCCTTGATAGCCATGGCGAGCAAGGCCTTTACCGCTTCGTTGCGCTCATCGAACAACGAGGCGATCG
>NZ_JAYRLZ010000109.1:0-13334 GCF_041904975.1 Chitinimonas sp.
CATCGCCAGCCTTGATGGCAGCGTTTTGTTGCTCCTGCAGCCAGGCGCGTACTTCCTCGGCCTGGTAGTTGATCGCTGGCGGTGTCGGCCTCATGCGATCCTCCTTCTGGTTGGCGATGCGGCGGCTCAGTCCAGGCAGCGGCTCATGGCAGCCGAGGCCATTTCGGCAATACGGGCCAGATACAGGGTGCCCATTTCCGGGTAAAAGCGTTGCGGGTCTTCGCTGGCCAGCACCAACAGGCCGAATGGCTGTCCGTCGGTCTTCAATGCCGCTTGGGCAAACGACTTGAGATGCGGCGCAGATTCGCCGAGCCAGCCAATCACTTCGTCGGTGACATAGGGCCCGCAATACGGCGTGTTCAGGCTATTGGCCAGCACGCGCACATCGTCGCTGACCGCGCCGAATTCCGACAAGGTGGCATCGGGCTCGCCGCCCCACAGCCGCACCGCCAGATGCGGTACCCGGAAGCTTTCCTGCAGGTGGTAGTTGAGCGTGCCGAGCACGCCGGCCAGATCGCTGCACTGCAATAGCGCCACGGTAAGGCGGTGCACCTTTTCGCTGATCTGGTCGTTCTCTTCGCCGAATTGCAGCAATTCACCGAGCTTGCCTTCCAGCAGCTTGTTTTTCTCGCGCAGGGTCAGGATCTGCCGCTCGGCAATCGGAATGGCGCGACCGCCGTGCGGGTGCGGGATGAAGATTTCGGCGACCAGGTCGGCATAATCTTCGAAAAACTGCGGATTGGCTTGCAGCCAGACGGCAACGTCGGCGGATTGAAGACTCATGGTGGCATCCAGGCTAGGGTTGATCGGTCATGAGGGTCGGGTTCAGCAGGGCGTGCATGGCAGGGCGATCGAGCCTTTGCACCATCATATGGTCGGCAACGCTGGCTCCCAGGCTGGCATAAAACGCGGCGCTGGCGTCTACGCTGCGCACGCTCAGCCATTCCATGCGGGTGCTGCCGGCAGCAAGTGCCAGTTCGGCCAGGGCGCACATGGCGGCGCGCCCGAGGCCCCGGCGCCGGAACGCCGGGTCGAGATAGAGCGCATGCAGATAGAGATCGCGCGTGCCGGTAAAGGCACCCCATTTCCACGAATGCAGGGCAAAGCCGCAGCGCTGCGCGCCATGGTACAGCCAGTGCACGCGGGCAGCCGGTTCGGGGCCAAACAGGCCATCGCACAAGCGCTGGCGGTTAACGCCGACCTGGGCGACACCCTCGCTGAGCGCCAAGGCGTGCAGCTGCTCCAGCAGCGCATCCACCTCATCGGGCACTACTGCGCGCAGCGCAAGCTTTGGCGTGTCAGAGTTCAATTTCGCCCTCGAACACCGTCACTGCCGGGCCGGTCATCATGACTGGCTGGCCGTCGCCCGCCCAGCTGATGGTCAGGTCACCGCCACGGGTGTGCACCAGCACGGTCTCGTCGAGCAGGCCACGGCGGATGCCCGCCACCACGGCGGCACAGGCGCCGGTGCCACAGGCAATGGTTTCGCCGGCGCTGCGCTCGTACACGCGCACGCGGATTTCGCTACGGTTGAGCACCTGCATGAAGCCGGCATTCACCCGCTGCGGAAAGCGCGGATGGTGTTCGATCAGCGGGCCCAGGCGCGCCACGGGGGCGCTGTCGATATCGTCGACCAGCTGCACCGCATGCGGGTTACCCATCGACACGGTGGTGATCTGCACCTCAGCGCCATCCACCGCCAGCGGGTAGATCACTGCCAGCGAATCGGCCTCGAACGGGATATCGGCCGGTGCAAAGCGCGGCTGGCCCATATTGACGCTGACTAGGCCTGAGCTTTGCAGCTGCGGCACGATCAGCCCCTTGGCGGTTTCCACGCGAATGGCCGTTTTATCGCTGAGGCCCTTGTCGTGCACAAAGCGCACAAAGCAGCGCGAGCCATTGCCGCATTGCTCCACCTCGCCGCCATCGGCGCCGTTGAAGATGCGGTAGCGGAAGTCGGCATCGGCACCCTGCGCCTTCTCTACCAGCAGGATCTGGTCGCAACCGACGCCGAAATGCCGGTCACCGAGTTTTTTCAGCTGCCCGGTGCTTAAGGACAGCGACTGGCTAACGCCGTCGAGCACCACAAAATCATTGCCCAGGCCATGCATCTTGGTAAAACGGAGTTTCAATATCCTGCTCCCTGCATTGATTGATACTGGCCGGGCCTAGGCGCGCAGCCGCGCATAGTCCACCATCACGCAGCGATCCATCACTACCAGCAAGCCAGCGGCGCGGGCGCGCTCGGCGGCGGCTTCGTTGACTATGCCCTGTTGTATCCAGATTGCCGGCGCCTTGATGGCGATGGCGCTATCCACCACGGCATCGACTTCGGCAGCATTGCGGAACAAATTGACCAGATCGACGGTGCCGGGCACGTCTTCCAGCTGCGCATAGGCGGGCTGGCCCAATACCGACTGCACCAAGGGGCGCACCGGCACGATATCGAAGCCCCAGCCCTGCATCTGCTTCGACACCCGGAAACTGGGCCGGTCGGTTTTGGGCGACAAGCCGACCACGGCGATGCGCCGCATGGTGGTAAACAGTTTGCGCAGCTCGGCGTCGGACGGGTTCTGGAAAGCCATCAGTTGATCGCATTCCAGCGCAGCAGCGCGTCTTTTTTATTGTCGGCCTGGTCGCCGATCATATTGCAGTTGCCATCGCGGCCAAAGCGCGCGCACTGCACCCAGAAGCGCCGCGATCCGGCTTTCTGGGGCAGGCCGGGTGATCCGCATTTCTTGCAGGGCTTGGGCTGGCTGGGGCTATCGGTCATGGCAAAGGGCAAAGTCTGATCAAGCCGCCATCATAGCGGCAGCGCGCCGACTTGTCCGGCTGTCGCCCGGCGCGCGCTGGCCGCGTTGCCTCACACCTCGGCAGCAAGCAGCATGCCCTCGACCTGGGCCAGACGGGCGCGCTCGGGTGCTTCGCCGATGCGGGCGGTATGGCGCTCTTCGTTCTCGGGGCGGATCGACAGGCGCACCAGGCTGCCATCCACATAAAACGCCAGCGTGGGGTAGCCCGCCTTGCTCGATTCGGAACGATAGTCGAGGCCCAGATTCAGGCAGCGTATTTCCACCGCCTTGTCGTTATCGGTGTACACCACCAGGTTGATATCGGAATGCGGACCCGCCGAGCCTGTTAGCACCGAGCCAACCAGATAGGGCTTGAATTCGCCGAACAGCTGCATGGCCTGGATCGCCTTTTTGCGCAGCATGGCCAGCTCCGCGCCATGATCGGGCAGGAACAGGCTGCGATATTCGCGCAGGGCAATTTCCAGCTCTTCATTGCTGGGCAGATTTTTGCCTTCGGGCAGGCCGAGTCGCTTGATGGCCTTGCGCTTGGCCAGGCCGAAATCGTCGATATGTTCTTCCGCCATCAGGCGGGCGGCAAGCTGAATGATCTGCTCACGTGCGCCACCACGTGGCGATCGGTCCCGTGTAGTCATGATGTCCTCGCACAAGCAGCAATACGTTCTTGGGGGCGCCGGGGCCTGCGGCTCAAGAGTAGCGCATTGTGCGCGGCCTGCCCATCGGCGTCGTGCGCTGCCTTTGTAAACGCGCCTTGATAAACACAACAGTCGATTACATCTGCGCGCCATTCCGACATCAGCGCCTTACCGGATGGCAGCACCATACGCAGCCGGCAGCCCGCCTGTTGCGGCTGCGCTCACCAAGGAATACATCATGAACAAACTACTGGTCCTGCTGGCAATACTGAGCTGCGGTACAGCGCTGGCCGAGGCGCCCGGCGAGGCGATGGCTGCGCGCCTGCAAGCACGTTTCAATGCCGCCGATACCAATCACGATGGCAAGCTGAGCGAAGAGGAAGCGCGCACGGGCATGCCGCGCGTCGCCAAGCATTTCACCGAAATCGACCAGGAAAAGCGCGGCTATGTAACCCTGGAGCAGCTGCAGGCCTTTGCAAAGCAGCGCCGGGCGGGCTAGGGCCGCGGCCGAACTTGGCGCCTAAGCGGCCGTTTCAGCGCATCGCGGATTCGGCTGCTTGCGTTGCAAAGGTGCTGAAAGTCGAGCCATCGCCGCGCACTGCCAGCACCCTGGCGCCCAGCTGGGTGAGCCAGGGTTCGCCTTCCGCCTCGCCCTTGAGCATGGCCACCGTGCTGACCGTGCCGGCAACCAGGCAGCGCGGCGTGAGCACGCTGACCGACTGCCAGCCCTGCACCGGCCAGCCGCTGCGCGCATCCAGTATGTGGCAGTAACGCCGGCCGCCGACGTCGACAAAGCGCTCATAGTCGCCGCTGCTGGCCAGGGCGCCATCCGCTAGCGCGATGCTTGCCAGCACTGCGCCGGCATCGCGAGGATGGCGGATGCCGATATGCCAGGGCGAGCCATCGGGCTGCGGGCCCAGCACGCGCAGATCGCCACCCAGATTGATAAAGCCGCTGTGCCAGCCGGCCGCCTCGCACAGGTCGGCGGCGCAATCGACCGCATATTCCTTGCCAAAGCCGCCAAAATCGAGCTGCATGCCGGCCTGCGGCAGGCGTATCCAATCCGCGCCGCGCTCGATTTTGTCCCAGCCGATCAGCGGCAGCAGCGCATCGATTTGCGCTTGCGCCGGCAAGCGCGCTTGCCTGAAATCCCAGGCGCGCCGCAAAACACCCGAGCTGATATCGAAACGCCCATGGCTGCTGCGCCATACCGCATCGGCATAGTCGAGCAGCTTGCTGGTTTCCTGGTCGATCTGCACCGGGTCGGCTCCGGCTGCGGCATTGATGCGGCTGAGCACGCTATCGTCGCGATAACGCGAATACTTGGCTTCGATACGCCGCACCTCATTGATTACCGCCTCGGCCATGGCGCTGGCGGCGTCATAGGAGCCGGCCAGCATGATCTCGTTACGGCAGGCCATGGCGGTAAAGTTGAACTGATGGTGGGCGGGTAGCGACATGGCACGAGAATGTCAGGGGACACGCCTGAATGTTGGCACAAACCATGCTGACTCTGCGCGCCGGTAATTCAGGCTCTGGCGTGGGCAACAAGGCCTGACAGACTTTTCATATGCCGGAGCTGGATGGCTTGCCTACTCCTCACCTTTCAAGGGGGGAGGTCGGGAGGGGATGGGGCGAGTCGCCCCTAAAACCCCGCCGCCTCGGCCTGCTGCAAAAACGCCGCCAGCGAGCCCAAGGGCTGTGGCCCGCCGCCAGTGCGGCTATCGAGAAAATAGGCCTGAGCGCTGTTAAAGCCGATATACACGCCGCCCGCATAGCCGCGGTACAGGAAGCCCTCGGCAAAGCTGGTCGCAGCATGCGGGGACAGCAAGGCGGGATAGCGCTGCTCGGCCCAGTCCAGCACCCGGTCTACATCGGTGGTGGCGGGGTGGGCGAGGTAGCTGGCGATATTGGCCAGGTCGCTATCGCTAAGGCTGGCCAGCCGCGCCATCTGCGACTGGTTCTGGATGGCGGCGCGAATCAGGGCTGGCGCATTGGCGCCCTTGAGCACGGCGGGGATCAGCAGTTTATCGGGCGGGCTGCCATGGCAGCTCTGGCAATGCAGGCCAAAGCTGCGCCGGCCGGCATCCACGCTGCCCGCCTCGGCGCTGGCCAGTACGGCGCTACCAAGCAGTGCCAAGGCGATGTCGCGCCGCAGCCGGGGCCACCAATGCGCCGCCATGCTTATTGCACCGCGCCGACGTAGGCGATCTTGCCATTGAGCATATCGGCCTGGTTGACGCCATAGCCGACATACAGCTGCACGCCTGCCAGATTGGCGTTGTCGCCGACCGACAGGCTGGCAATATCCACAGTGAACGCGCTACCCGCCACGATGGTGGCTGCCGCCGGAATAACTGCGGCAGTGCTTGGCACCCAGGCAGTGCCATTTCGGACATACAGGCTGCCACCGGCAAGGGCGCCGATATAGATATTGACCGTTTTGCCGACATCGGCCGGCATTGGTGTCACCACGCAGCGGTAGCTGATCTGGCTGCCAGCCAGGCTACGCTGCAAGGTAAAGCTCGATTGGCCCGCCGGCAAAATACCCAGGCTGTTGGCATTGAAGCGCGACAGGCCCGGAAACAGGCTGTTGAGGTCGGCATCGGCCACGCCGAGCCAGCGCCCGAGGGTGGCGAAGTACTGGTAAAGCGAGGTTGTGGGGATCATCGCGCCACGGTCGGCATCGTCCGGGCTATTCAGGGCGATGGTGGGCATGGTGCCGTAGATATCGCCGCCCTTGACCGCGCCGCCCATCACCAAGTGGTGCGAGCCCCAGCCATGGTCGGTGCCGCCATCGTTACTGGTGAGGGTGCGGCCGAATTCCGAGGCAGTAAAGCTGGTGACATTGTTTGCCACGCCCATCTCCTGGGTAGCCTGATAAAACGCAAATAGCGCCTGGCTCAGGGTCTGGAACAGGGTGGGCTGGGCATTGGCCTGATCATCATGGGTATCAAAGCCATAGAAGTTCACAAAGAAGATCTGCCGCTTGGCGCCGAGCTGGCTGCGCGCGCCGATCAACTTGGCCACCATGGCCAGCTGCTGGCCCAGATCGGTTTGCGGAAACACGGTAGCCAATGGCTTGCCTTGCGCCAGCGCGCCGCCGACCAGACCGCTCAGGTTCAGCGTGCCGGCCAGGGCACCGCCCGATGCGCCTTCCAGCAGATTGCCGCTGGCCTGAGCCTGGCCGACCAGGGCCTTGAAGGCGGCAATGCGCCCGGCCGGTTGATCGTTGCCTATCGGCCAGATCGGTGACAGCCCCGACGGGTCAACCGAATATGGCGCACTGGCCGGGCCGGTTTGCAGCAGATTATTGCCAGCCACCGACAGATTCAGCGACAAGCCGTTGCCGGCATTGGACGATTGCAGCAACTCGCCCATGGCGCCAGCCCAGCCGGCCGGCTCGAGCGAATCGGGCCGGCCGGTCATCCACTGGAAGCTCTGGTCATCATGGGAAAACAGCTGCGGCGGCAGATTGCGCCCGGCGTCGTAATCGGCCTTGCTGATCGGCGCCACCAGGCTGCCGACATTGGCGACAAAACCGAGCATGCCGTTATTGAACAGAGTCTGCAGCTCGCGCGCGCTACCGTGCAGGCCGTAGCTGTGGCCATCGCTGTGCTTGGGGCTGATCGGCAGCAGATTGCCCAGTGGCACCGCCAGCCGGGTGCGATTGCTGGCGTAGGCGGCATAGGTGGCTGCATCGGTCGGCACCAGCAGATTGAAGGCATCGTTGCCGCCACTTAGGTAGATGCACACCAGCGCCCGGTAGTCGTCAGCGGCGGTGCCGGCTGCCTGGGCCGAGGCTATGCCCATGGCGCCGAGGCTGCCCAGCGCGGCAAAGCGCGAGGAAAAACCCAGGGCCGAGCCGCCGGCCCATTGCAATAGCCGCCGACGCGACAGCGGGTTGTTGAGTAGATCGAACATGCTTCCTCCTTTATTTCTGCGTCATGTACTGGGATGACGTCATGATCAGATACAGCGCTTCCTGCACCCTGGACGAGCCACCATCATCGGTGCCGACGGTTGTCAGATAGGCCTGCAGGGCAGCCTTCATGCTGGTGGACATCTGGCCCGACATGAACAGCAGGTTCAGCTGGTCGAACAGGGCCGGCAGATTGTTGACCGCATTGGCCTTGAACGGCGTCAGATCGAGCAGGATGTCGGAGGGCTCGGGGTTTTGCGCCAGATCCTTGTCGCGGCCAAAGACAAAGTCGGCCATGCGGTTATTGAGCTGGGCCACCGAGGCGGCATTCACCAGCTGCATTTCCGGCGCGGCCAGGCCCATGGTCTTGAGCTTGCCGGGCGGGGCGTAATTGGGGCGAAAGAAATTGAACACGGTGGGCGAGCTCAGCGGCGCCTGGCCGATTTCGCTTTCCGGGTAGTAAAACTCGTAGCGGCCATTGGGCGCCTTGGCATTGCAGGCGCGCCACAGATGGGTGACCTGCAATACCGGTTCGCGCAATTTGCCGAAAGTGGGGCCCGGGTCATTGCGCGCCTCGCTATCGAGCAAGATCGCCTGCACCACCGCCTTGAGGTCGCCGCGTATGCCGGCGCCGTTATTGTTGAACACACTGGCCACCCGGCCGACATAGGCCGGGCTGGGGTTACTGCTCACCAGGCGCTGGATCAGCTGGCGGCAGAAAAACGGTCCGACATTCGGGTGGATATACAGCAAATCCAGCACCGCCTTCAGCTCCTGGCTGGCCGAGCCTCCGGCCGGCAGGCGCAAGCCGAGAAAACTCTTCGGGTCGGTGTCGTGATAGGCGGCGAACGGCGCCATCGGCGTCAGATTATTCGGCGGGCCATCGAAGAAGTCACCGCCGGCCCAGCTCCATCCGGTCAGCACCCGCGCCAGATTCTCCACATCGGTCTGGCTATAGGTCGGCTGTGCTACGCCTTTCGCGTCAAGCTTGACCGTGCCGTCGATATTGAGCTGCACCAAGCCGATGGAAAACAGCTGCATCAACTCGCGCGCATAGTTTTCATCGGCATGGATATTGTTTGCAGGGTCGGGCTTTTGATTGCCCTTCATATTCAGGTACAGGCCCATCGCCGGGCTCAGCGTCACATCTTCGAGCAGGCTGCGGAAATTGCCGAAGGCATTCTTGACCAGCAGATCGTAGTAATAGGCCAGCGCATTGCCGCTTTCGAAGGACAGCGCGGCTGATTGGTCTGACACCACAAAGATTTCGATCAGCGCAAACGCCACTCGCTGGCGCAACTGATCGCGGCCATTCACTGCAATATTCCACCAGGCGGCGAGCCGGCTATCGCGGGTCAGTTGATCGCCACTGGCCAGCATGGCGCCCAGATGGCTGGTGGGCGCCTGGTTGAACTGCTGGGTGAGCCAGCCCTGATAGCCGCTGTTCAATAGATCGGAAATCTCGTTCAGACGCGGCCCGAAGGTGGCTTGCGCCAGAAAGCGCGCGGCCTGGGCCACGCTGATATTGCTGCTGGCCGCTTGTGCACTGACCTGGGCGCCAGCCAGCGCAGCGGCGATTAGGGTTGATTGCGTGGGCTGGTTCATCATGAAGTCCTGATAGTGGCGTCGCGCGGCCAACATACGCCAGTTAGCCGAAAATGACGCGTGAATATTACATGAGCATAACGCCATCATGCCGGCCGATTCGCGCGAATTTGCCGGCCTCGCCTACACTGGCGGGACATATCCAACAAGCAGCCGTTCGTCGGAGGGACAATCATATGAGCAAGGACACCCAGAGCATCGTGCTGGTGCTGCAGGGCGGTGGCGCACTAGGCGCCTATCAGGCGGGGGTGTATGAGGTGCTGTCCGGCAGCGAATACTGCCCGGACTGGATTGCCGGCGTATCGATCGGCGCCATCAATGCCGCGCTGATCGCCGGCAACCGGCCAGAACATCGGGTAGCGCGCTTGCGCGAATTCTGGGAGCGGGTATCGAGTGGCCTGCTATTGCCACCGCCGCCCGAGCAAAGCGCCCGCACCGCGTTCAACTGGTTCAGCTCGCGCCTGTCGGTGTTCAATGGCATCAATGGCTTCTTCCAACCGCGTGCCGGCATCGAAATGCTGTCCTGGCCCGGCCAGCATGGCGCTCTGGGGTTTTACGATACAACGCCCTTGCGCCATACCCTGCTTGAACTGGTGGATTTCGATCTGATCAACCGCCAGCCGGTGCGGCTTAGCGTTGGCGCGGTCGATGTGCAAACCGGCAATTCGGTGTATTTCGACAATACCCGGCAGGAAATCCGCCCCGAACACATCATGGCCAGCGGCGCGCTGCCGCCCGCCTTTGCCCCGGTGGAAATCGACGGCGCGTTTTATTGGGATGGCGGCATCGTCTCCAATACGCCGCTGCACTATGTGCTCGACCACCGCAAGGACAAGGACCGCATGATCCTGCAGGTTGACCTGTTCAGCGCCCGTGGCGATATGCCTACCGATATCCTCAGCGCCATGGCGCGCCACAAGAACATCATGTATTCCAGCCGTACTCGCTACGGCAGCAGCATGCTCACCCAGCTGCAGGGTTTGCGGCATAGCATCGACAATATGGTGCGGCAATTGCCGCCCGAGTGGCTGGATCACCCGGCTATTGCACAGCTGCGCCAGCATGCGGCACCGCAGCGGGTTGACCTGGTGCAGCTGATCTACCGGCCAGCGATACGCGCCCTGCCTTCGGCCGACTATGAATTCTCGCGTGCCTCGGTGAAAGAGCGCTGGCAGGCCGGTGCCGCCGATATCCGCTTCTACCTGGAAAACCCGGACTGGCTGCACCGGGTGGATAGCGAGGCCGAGGCCGGTGTCAATGTATGGGATTTGCGCAATCCCGACCCGAACAAGCAGCACCGCCATCCGGAAGACGAGGGGGCGCCGGCTGCGGGTTGATCACCAGGCGGCGCTCCGGAGTTTGCCGTAGTCGGTTCCGGCTTTGATCGTTCTAGCGGCGGAAGCTACCCAGCAACACACCCGCCCCGACAAAAGCACCGCCGGCGGTGCGGTTGAACCAGCGCATGCGCTGGCCTCGCTTGAGCCAGCTGGCCAGTTTGGCGCCGCCGCCGGCGTAAATGCACATCCAGCCGGTCTCGATCGCCATAAAGCTGCCCAGCAAGATGGCAGCCTGCGGCGCGATGGCCTGCTGCGGGTTGAGAAACTGCGGGAAGAAGGCCACGCCGAACAAAATCGCCTTGGGATTGGACAGCGACACCAGCACGCCGATGCGAAAGCGCGCCCAAGCACCGCTGGCATCGGGCCGGCCGGTCGTGTCGAGATTGCTTTGGTCGGCACTGCGCCAGGTCTTGATACCGAGATAGATCAGGTAGGCCGCCCCCAGGTATTTGACCGCCTCGAAGGCATGTTGCGAAGCCAGCAGCACCGCGCCCAGCCCGCCCAGCGACACACCGAGTATCACCGCCAAGCCCGCCAGCAAGCCCACCATGGTACTGCGGGCGGTAGTGCCGAGGCCGTGATGGATGCCATGCGTCATCGCCAGCAGCATATTCGGGCCGGGCGTGCCGGAAATCACGAACACGGCAGCGAGATAGGCAAGCCACAATTGCAGGGACATGGAGGGCTCCTGGGCAGATACGGCCGTCCATCGTAGCCGATGCGGCAGCCGGGCGGGCTGGATTTTCTGGCAGGTGCAGCATTTCACGGCCAGGCCGCTGCGCGTGAGCGCCGCTCCCACACGATCACGGCGGCCCCCGCCGATGCCAGCACATGCTTGAGGGTATGGCCGCTTACTACCCCGCTTGCCTGCAGTACTGGAAGGTCGGCCAGCTCCAGCAACTTGGCGGTGATATAGCAGGCAATGGCGATGGCAAAGGCTCGCCGCTCGGCCAAGGGGCGCTGCCATCCCGCCTGCCATAGCGGAATCAACAGTAGTGGCAGGCCTTGCAGCAAGAGATAGGGCCGCAGATCACCCTTGCCCTGCTGATTGCCCCAGTGCCACCACAGCACGCTGGCCACGGCCAGTATCAGTGCCATTGCGGTAGCGCCGCCATGCGCCTTGCCACGGCCAGACTCCCAGCAATCCAGCAGCAGGGCCGCGCAGGCGAGGGCAATCGGCAGCCGGTCCCACATCAGCCGCGCGTCATCTGGCGCCCAGTGGTAGTAGGCCGAGCCGATCGCGCTCAACACGAGGCTCAGGCAAAACAGCGGATATCCGTGGCCCTGGCGGCCACCCACTCGCTGCAGTGCAGACAGGCCAGCGAGACCTGCTACGGCGAAACCGAGATTGGACAGCACATCGGCGGCATGCGGCAAGCCTAGCCAAGGGCGCTGGTCGGCAAATGCATGGTAATGCGGCAGCTGAACGATGGGGCCATGAATTGCCATGGCGACAAACAATAGGCCGACGATGGCGGTGCTCAGGAAAAGGGCCAGACGAGGCGACATGGCGTACTCCGATAAGGCAAACGCCGATATCGTCATCGCTGGGCTGCGATTGCGTAAGCTTGCTGTTTACTGCGTCAGGAAATATGCTCTTCAGTATTAAAATTCGATACTTTTGAGGCCATGTCACAAGCCAGCCAGCTGATTGTTGCGCTCAAACGGATACTGAAAGCGCGCCATATCAGCTATGTCGATGTGGCCAAGCATCTGGACTTGAGCCATGCCAGCGTGAAGCGCCTGTTCTCGCAGCAGCGCTTCAGCCTTGCGACCTTGGAGGCGATTTGCCAGCTCGCCGGGTTGGAGCTGAGCGATCTGGTACAGGAAGCTTGCGCCGCGCCAGCCCTGCATTACCTCAGTGCCAAGCAGGAAGCCGAGCTGGTGGCCGATACCAAGCTGTTGCTGGTGACCGTATGCGTGCTCAACCACTGGAGCCTGGCGCAGATACTGGCGACCTATCAATTAAGCGAAATAGAAGGCTTGCAGGCGCTGTTGCGGCTCGACAAGCTCGGCCTGATTCGCCTGATGCCGGAAAACCGCGTAAAGCTGCTGGTAGCGCGTGACTTTGCCTGGCAGCCCGATGGGCCGATTCATCGCTTTTTCCGGGAACGTATCCAGTACGATTTTCTCGATGCCCAGTTCATGGCGTCCGACGAGCTGCTGCGCTTTCACCACGCCATGCTCAGCCCACAAGCGGTAGTTCGCTTCAAGCAACGTCTGGCGCGACTGCTGCAGGAATTCGCCGAACTGCACCAGGACAGCCACGATGCGCCCGAGAGGCAGGGCACCAGCCTGCTGCTGGCCTTGCGCAGCTGGGAGCCGGCGGCATTTGCCGCACTGCGCCGGCCGGGCGCGTGATTGCGATGCCTCCTTGCCCGACTGCACTGGTCCGGATTCGATTGTGTGTATCGTCCGAACCAGCTGCTCTGGTGCGCCGCAGCCCCGTAACATTCACGCCCGACAATCGCGGGCTGCTATTATGCCGATGTTCTGAACTGTGGATTGTGTCGCCATGAAAAGCCTGTTGATCGCCGCCGCCGTACTGCTCGCCCCCGCCGCCCTGTGTGCCGATGTCACCGTCAGCAATGCCTGGATTCGCGCCACCGTGCCGGGTCAACCGGTGTCTGGCGCCTATTTCGATATCACTGCCAAGAAGGCGACACGCCTCGTCAAGGTGGAAACGCCCGCCGCAGGCTTGGTGCAGCTGCATGAAATGCGCACCGAAAGCGGCGTGATGAAAATGCGGCAGATCGATAGCATTTCGTTGCCGGCCGGGCAAACCGTCAGCCTGGCGCCGAGCAAGATGCATGTGATGCTGATGAATATCCCCGAGCCGCTGACCGAGGGCAGCAAGCAGACCATGATCCTCACCTTTGTCGAAGATGGCGTACGCAGCCAGCTCAAGCTCAGCGTGCCGGTGAAAAAAGGTAGCTAAACTCACGCCTTCCACTGCCGGCTCTGGCCGGCCGCGATAAACCCCCCCCAAACGGCTCTGTACAAGGAAGCCCATGCCTGCCCCGCT
>NZ_JAYRLZ010000421.1:0-2352 GCF_041904975.1 Chitinimonas sp.
GGGCCGCCCAGCCAGCGTTGCCAGCGCTCGATACTGCTTTCCAGCCAGTCGCTGCGCAGCAAGCGGCCGTTGTAGCGGCCGCCCGCCACCGCCGCGCGTAGATCGTCCAGCTCGCTATTGCGCCAGTGCTGCTGCACCGCCTCCCAGGCACGGGCAAACTCGGCGTCGGCCGGGCCGGCATCGACCAGGGGTGCTTCGATCTTCAGCCAGGGCTGGCCCAGATAGCGACCCAGCTCGGCGCGCCAGCGATCCGGGGTCTCGCCTTGATCGACCAGCCAGTCCACCCAGCTGGCATCACCCAGTGCCAAGGCCTGCTTGTAGGCGCTATCGAATGCCGCCTGCACCATATCGGCTTCATCGGCGACCAGCTCGCTACCGAGTTCCAGCCCGGCCAGCAGCGCATGCTCGCCCAGCGCGCGCTGGCAAAAGCTGTGGATGGTGAAGATGGCCGCCGCATCAAAGCCCGATACTGCGGCAGTTACCCGACGCAGGGCATCGCTCAGCTGCTCGGGCGGCAATTGGGCAATCAAGGCCGCGCACAGCGGGTCGGCGGCTGGACCGTGGCCTTCCAGCTGCTGCTCCAGCGCGCTGGCCAGCTCAGCCAGCCGGGCGCGGATGCGCCCGCGCAATTCGGCGGTGGCGGCGCGGGTAAAGGTCACCACCAGGATCTGCTCCGGACTGAGGCCCTTGCCATCGGCGCCGCCTTGCAGCACCAGGCGCAGATACAGCGCCGCAATGGTCCAGGTCTTGCCGGTGCCGGCACTGGCCTCGATCAGTTGCAAGCCGTCTAGCGGCAGGGCGAGCGGGTCGAAACTCATATGCGCTGCTCCGCGGCCAGCATCGGCAATAGCAGCCGGCCGGCCCAGTCCTGGAACACGGCGTCGACCAGCAAGGCGCCGCGCCACAGGGCATGGTTGGATTTATACCGGCCTTCGCCAGTCTGGTGATCATTGCCGACCCAGCGCTGCATGGCACTACGTTCGGCACGCCAGGCGAGGTCGGTGGCGGTTTCGGCCGGGCGCGATTTGCTGGCGGCCTTCGGCCCGGCTGCCATCACCGTCGCCCAGGCCAGTGAGCTGCGCGGCCAGAATGGCGCCGGCGCGCGATGGGCGGCCAGCCAAAGCGCCAGCCAGTCGCGCAAGTGCTGCTCGGCGTCCTCTACCGGCCCGAAGTGCAGCTCGGTATCGAGCGCCACCAGCCGGGTATGGCGGGCAACACCATCGGGTGCGGCGGCGCACAGGCATAAATGGCGCAGCCAGGCGCTGATGCGCGCCACCTCGCCCAGCTCGCGGCGCTCGCGCAGGAACTGGCCGTCGGCGCTGAGGCCGTGCAGGCGCCCCAGCATATTCAGTTGGCTGAATTGCTGGTCTGACACCGCCAACTGCAGTGAGAATTCATAGTCGCTACCGCTGCCGGCATTGCGCCAGGCTGCCACCGCCGGCGCGAATTGCTTGGCGGCGCGCTGGGCCAGGCTATCGCCGAGCGATCCTTCGGGCAGTATCGCTGCGCCATGGCCAAGCGCTTGCAACACCGTGCCCTCGTCGGCACGTGCCTCGGCCAGCTGTAGCAAGGATTGCTTGGTATTGCGATCAAGACCAAACGGTTCGCGCTGTTCCAGCGCCGCATCGGCCCGCTCGAAACGCAAGCCGAGCTGGCGCAGCAGCCAGCCGCCGGGGTCGCGCACATAGGCCAGCAGGCCTTCGAGGCTGATGGTGTTCGCGATCGGCAAAGCAGCAGGTGCCGCCAGCAAGGGCGTGGCTTGACCGCTGCCCTGGCCGATGCGCGCCGCCAGCGCCGCCCAGCGACTGGCATAGCTGGGCGGCTGGCCGCTGGCAAAGCGGCTGGCGGCAAACGGTTGCAGGCTGTGCTGCACGCACAGGCGCGGCGTCGGGTCGCCGCCAGCCTCGTCTTGCCAGCTGCTGCGCACCGCATCGAGCAGATCGGCGATCACCGTTGAAGGCGGCATAGGCTCGTCGGTACGCGCATCGCGGCCAGTGTAGAACAGCAGCAGGGCATCGCGGGCGGCCAGCATGGTTTCCAGGAATAGCCAGCGATCATCGAGCCGGCGGGTACGATCGCCGCGCATCGGATGGCGGGCGATCAGGTCAAAGCCGTCGGGCGGCATATCGCGCGGGAAGGCGCCGTCTTCCAGTCCCAGCACCGCCACGATGCGGAACGGCAGGCTGCGCATCGGCACCAGCTGGGCAAAGGTGACGCCGCCGGTCAAAAAACCACCGGCGCTGGTGTTGGCGCTCAGGCGGCTTTCCAGCCAGTCGGCCACGGCGGCGCGCTCGGCCGGGGCGGTGAGCCGGGCATTCTGGGCCAGATCGGCCAGGGC
Organism: Chitinimonas sp.; assembly: GCF_041904975.1. Classification (NCBI taxonomy): domain Bacteria; kingdom Pseudomonadati; phylum Pseudomonadota; class Betaproteobacteria; order Neisseriales; family Chitinibacteraceae; genus Chitinimonas; species Chitinimonas sp. Next base: position 2,339 of record NZ_JAYRLZ010000421.1, read on the forward strand.
GGTGAGCGCGGCCT
>NZ_JAYRLZ010000110.1:0-13211 GCF_041904975.1 Chitinimonas sp.
AGCAAGCTGCTGCTGAAGTCGGCGCGCTGCTCGCTAGAGTGGGTAAGCGCCAGCGTACCGTAGCTGGCAAAGGTGAACAGCGGCTTGTCATTTTCGTCGGCCTGCACTGCGAGGCTGCTTAGCAGCCAGGGCAGCAGGCAGATCCAGCAGCGCTTCTCGAAGGATTCCGCAATTTGCAGCATAAGTGCTCCACCTCTGTGGCTGGGCGCATGGCTCGTTCCCGTCGGGCGAGCGGGCGGCGCGGCCAGGACGGCTAACGACGTGTCCCGGCCTTGCAGTTGGCGACTTCCTAGATATAGCCGATCGCAAGGCTGGAGGACGACACAAGCGAGGTCTGTGCCGCGGGCGGGCACTGCCGGGAGGCAAATCGGCGAGGGGGAGGCTGTGGTATGTCTGATTCCGATAATAACTATATCCGGCTGGCGGGTTTCCCCAGGCCGCGATGCGCCACACAATCGGCCTTGCGCCTCTGGGCCGGGGGCGCGCACTGCGCGCGGCGGATTCCGCACTGCAGCATTCCTGCGGTAAACTGCGCGCTCCTCAGTGCTGAGGCTTTGGTGATGAATTGCCCTTGGCTGTCACCAAGCATTGCCGATCCGGCTGCGAGGTTTCCCCAACTCCAGGATCAAGGAATACATCATGTTGAAAGTCGGATTGATTGGTTGGCGTGGCATGGTTGGCTCCGTGCTGATGCAAAGAATGCGCGAAGAGAACGACTTCGCCCATATTGCGGCCAGCTTCTTTACCACCTCGAATATCGGCGGCGCCGCGCCCGATGTGGGCCAAGGGTCCAGCGCGCTGCAAGATGCCAAATCCATCGATGCCCTGCGCGCCATGGATGTGCTGATCAGCTGCCAGGGCGGCGACTACACCAGCGAAGTGCACCCGCAGCTGCGCGCAGCTGGCTGGCAGGGCTACTGGATCGATGCCGCCTCCACGTTGCGCATGGAAGATTCGGCCGTCATCGTGCTCGACCCGGTCAACCTCGACCAGATCAAGGGCGCCATTGCCGCAGGTGGCAAGGACTTTATCGGCGGCAACTGCACCAATTCCATCATGCTGATGGGCGTGGGTGGCCTGTTCAAGGCCGGCTTGGTGGAGTGGGTGTCGTCGATGACCTACCAGGCGGCCTCGGGCGCCGGTGCACAGAATATGCGCGAGCTGATCAGCCAGATGGGCAGCATCCACGGCTCGGTAGCGCATCTATTGAGCGACCCGTCGTCCGCCATTCTGGAAATCGACCGCCGCGTGGCGCAAACCATGCGTGGGGGCGAATTCCCGACCGAGCACTTTGGCGCGCCGCTGGCCGGCAGCCTGATCCCGTGGATCGACAAGCAGCTCGATAACGGGCAGAGCAAGGAAGAGTGGAAAGGCCAGGCCGAGGTCAACAAGATTCTTGGCACCACGGCCACGGTGCCGGTCGATGGCCTGTGCGTGCGCATTGGCGCCATGCGCTGCCACAGCCTGGCGCTGACCATCAAGCTGAATCAGGACCTGCCGCTTGCCGAGGTGGAAAAACTGGTTGCCGCCAGCACGCCATGGACCCGCTTCGTGCCGAACGATCGCGCCCTCAGCGTGCAGCAGCTGACGCCAACCGCCGTCACCGGCAAGCTCGATATTGCCGTGGGTCGGGTGCGCAAACTGAATATGGGCCCAAGCTATGTATCGGCCTTTGTCTGTGGCGACCAGCTGCTGTGGGGCGCTGCTGAACCGCTGCGCCGCACGCTGCGGATCTTGCTCGACAAGTAAGCCGCTGCTTTTTCTTGCGGAGCAAACCATGTCGCCGGCGTAAAATCCGGCGACATTTTTGTGGCGCATCGGGTGTATGGCCCTGCTCCTCTTGATGGGGGAGGGTTGTTTAGGTCGGGTTTTAAGCCGACAAACGATAGCCGCCTGCACACACACAAGCCGTCGGAATGCATTCCGACCTACAATTCGCCTTTTTCGCGCCTGTGTTCAGCCAGGCTCGGAATCCGGCTGGCAAATCCAGCGTTTCCTGCGCCCGGCGCAGACTGTGCACCTTACCGAGGCCAATTTGCCTATTCCCAGCCAACGCCCCGCCCAGCCTTTCATTTCCTGCGTGGTGCCCGCCTATAACGAGGCCGAGGGCATTGCTGCCTTTGTCGCCGCGCTCACCACTACCTTGGCGGCGATTACGCCAAAGTATGAAATCGTCGTGGTCAACGATGGCAGCCGTGACCACACGGCCCAGGTGGTAGCCGATCTGTGCGCCAGCAACCCGGCGCTGCGTTTTATCAATCTATCGCGCAATTTCGGCAAGGAAGCGGCGCTCACTGCCGGTATCGACCATGTTTCGGGCGAGGTGGCGGTATTGATCGACGCCGACTTCCAGCATCCGCTGGCTACCATTGCCGAGTTTGTTCAGCGCTGGCAAGCCGGCTACGACATGGTGTATGGCGTGCGCGATTCGCGAGCGGATGAGTCGGCCATCAAGCGCGCCGGCGCCAATCTGTTCTACCGCCTGCTCAACTGGCTCTCTACCGTCGATATTCCGCCCGATGCTGGCGACTTCCGCCTGCTGGACCGCAAGGTGATCGATGCGCTGAAAGCGATGCCCGAGCGCGGCCGCTTTATGAAAGGCCTGTACGCCTGGGTGGGCTTTCCCTCGGTCGCGGTGCCCTTTGTGGTGCAGGAGCGCGAAACCGGCGAAACATCGTTCGGAATCGGCGGCCTGCTGCGTCTGGCACAAACCGGCATCGTGGCATTTTCCGATGTGCCGCTGCGGGTATGGAGCATCGTCGGCATCGTTGTCTCCGCCATCTCGCTCGGCTACGCCGCCTGGATCGTATTCGCCACCCTGGCGTTCGGCGTCGATGTGCCGGGCTGGGCTACCTTGATCGTGGCGATGATGTTCCTCGGTGGCATCCAGCTTCTGTCGATCGGCATCCTCGGAGAATATCTGGCCGGGGTGTTCAATGAGGTGAAGCAGCGACCGACCTATCTGGTGGCGCAGCGGCTGGGGTTTGAACAGACCGACAAGACGGAGTGATGCACCTCAGCTGTTTGTTTTCTCGCATGGTTTAACACCCTGAAACCTGTTGACACAGAGCGCACCGAGAACACAGAGCACACAGAGAAAAACAGATTGGATTTGCCCATTCTCCGTGCGCTCTGTGGTCTCCGCGTTCTCTGTGTCTGCAGGTTTTCAGTCTCGCTTCTCAGCGGCTCAGCACTACAAAGCGCGGCGTGCGCGACACTTCCTGTAGCTGATAGCGGCGTTGCACCTCATCGGCCAGATCGCTGGTCAGCACTACCATCACCGGCCGCGGGCCGCGTAGCAGGGCAGCAAAGGCGGCTTCGTCGAGCAGCCAGCCGCGCGCCTCGGGCTGGTCCTTCAGGGCATAGAAGAACTCGCGCCGCCAGTTGTCCACCTTGACGATATTCGGGTCGGTCCAGTCGTCCACCACCCGGATCGGCTCGTGGCGGTTCAGGTACAGCGGCAGGTCCTGGAAGTAGTTGCGGTAGTTGACGATCACCGTGTCGGCCGTCAGCTTGGGCAGCATGCGCGCAGCGGTGGTGCGGATCGATTCCTTGTCGTAGCAGGGCACCAGCGGTACTGCCCAAGCGCACAAGCCGATGCCGGCGAGCACAAGTCCGATCACTGCATGGAGGGCTTTGCCGCGCAGACTGCTCAGGCAGGCCAGCGCACCAGCCAGCAGGGTGGCACCCATGCCCAGCAATAGCCAGGGCAGTTCCGGATGCTGCAATGCGCGTTGCGGATGCTGCCATTCCTTGCCGGCGCTGAAGAAGGCGACCAGGGCCAGCGCAATCAACACCACAGCGCTGATACGCGGCAGCCAGTTACGGCCTTTGGCCGCATCCAGCCATTCATCGAGATAGGCACCCAATAGCAGCGCCAACGGCGGCACCACCGGCAGGATATAGCCGGCGATCTTGGACGTTGGCAGCGAAAAGAACAGCAATATCACCGCCGGCCAGGCCAGCAGGAAGGCGCGCAGATCGCCCGCTTCGCCGCGCTGCTGCCAGGCACGCTTGAGCGCGGCGGGCAGCCAGAAAGTCCACGGCAACAGCCCCAGCGCCAGAATGGCCGGGTAGAACCAGGCGGGCAGGGCGTTGTTGAAGCCGCCACCGGAAAAACGCTCGAACTGCTGGTAAACAAAAAAGAAATGCAGGAACTGCGGGTTGTGCAGCTGTACCGCCGTGTACCAGGGCAGGCATACCGCCAGCACGCCGATGGGCAGTAAAGGCAGCGACCAGCGCGGCAAATCGCGCCAGCGGCGCCGCCACAGCATCCAGGCAAAGATGGCAATGGCAGGTAGCACGATGCCGATCAGGCCCTTGGTGAGCACTCCGAAGCCACCGGCCAGGTAAGCCAGGGCAAAGTACAGGCGCCGGCGCGGGCTGTCGACGGGCTCGGCCTGGGCGAACAGAAAGCCGAACAGCGCGGCCGTAATCCACACCGCCACCTCCAGATCGAGATTGGCATATTGGCTGGCCAGAAAGTACAGCGGCGAGGCGGCCATGGTCAGCGCCGCTAACCAGGCGGTGCGGCGGTTGAAAAAGCGCCAGCCGGCCACAAACACCAACAGGCAGCCGGCCACGCCGAACAGGGCCGGCATCAACCGCACCGAGGCAATGCTGACGCCGAATACGGCAAAGCTGGCTGCCTGCAGCCAGTAGTAGAGCGCGGGCTTGTCGAGGAACAGGGCGCCGTTGACACGGGGCGTGATAAAGTCGCCGCTCATCAGCATTTCACGCGCTACCTCGGGGTAGCGGCCCTCGTCCGGCACATTGAGCGGGCGGGCGCCCAGCAGGGCGAGAAACCAGGGCAACAGGACAATCAGCAATACAGCGAGGTCGCGCAGTAATTTGCGGCGATCAGACATGGGAAACATCCGTTTGAAAACTGTGGAAAGGCCGGCAACGGCGGCGGGTAGCAAGGCGCTGATTTTATGCGCCGACGATTTTGCCCTAAACCTGCCGGTCAGCGAAGCCATTGTGGCGCTGATGGCGGCAGGACGGCTGTCGGTTACCTCCTGCATGAGCGATGCGCCGGCCTGGTCCGAGCATGGCAGCGAATTGCGCCGGCATGGCTGGGAAGCCCGCGCCGGCCTGCATTTCAACCTGACCGAAGCATTTGAAGGCCTGCCGGCCCAGGCGCTGAGCAAGGTGATGCTGGCGGCGCATTTACGCCGGCTGGGCCGTGGCCGGTTGCGCGATGCGTTTGCGCGCCAGCTCGACCGCTACGAGGCGGTAATGGGGGCGGCACCGGCCTTTGTCGATGGGCATCAGCATGTGCATCTGTTCCCGCAGGTGCGCCATGTACTGCTGGGCGTGATGGCCGAGCGCTACCAGCAGCGGCCGTGGATGCGTAGCCTGGCCAATATGGTCGGCCCCATGCCGGCCTCGAAAGCGCTGGCCCTCAAACTGATGGGCGCCAATGCCCATGCCCGTGCCGCCCGTAAACAGGGTGTGCCGCTGATACCGGCGTTTGCTGGCCTCTACAGCCTGAGCGCCGATGCCGATTTCGGCAGCCTGATGCAGCAATGGCTGGCGGCGCTGCCCGATGGCGGCCTGATGATGTGCCACCCGGCGACCCAAGCCCTGCCCGATGATGTGATCGGCCCGGCGCGTCAGGCCGAGTTCGCATGGCTGGCATCCGACGCCTGGCCGGCCGCCCTTGCCGCCGCACAGGCGCATCTGGTGTTTGCGCCGTCCTTAGGCGCGGTGTGACAAGTTTGGCGAAACACCCAAAACCTTGAACCACAGAGGACACGGAGAACACAGAGGTGGCACAGAGAAGGGCGCGGTAGGTTGGAATTCATTCCGACATCGTCGCTCAAGCTCTGCGGCAATTTGTCGGGTTGAAACCCGACCTACGTCCTGACCGGCGCACCGGAACACCCCCACACCTTGAACCGCAGAGGACGCGGAGAGCACAAAGGGGCACAGAGAAGGGGGCGGTAGGTCGGAATTCACCCCGACAGCATCGTCCGAGCGTGCTCTTTGCGAAGTTTGCCGGGGTGAAACCCGACCTGCCTTCTGGTGCACGACGCCAGGGTGAATATGCCGATCTACACAATGCCCACCGTGCCTTCACACCACGTACTTGAGCAACGTGGACGATTCCGCTGCCGTCTGATATACATCGCAACCCCGTTGCTGGGCGCTTTGCCGACGGCCCGAGTATTTTCCGGATTCCTGCTGACACACCATGATTCGAACTGCGCTGCTTGAAACGGGCGATTGCGTGATTCGGCCGCTGGCCACCTCCGATGCCGAAAACCTGTTTGCTGCCGTCGATGCTTCACGCGCCGAAGTCGGGGCGTGGCAAGACTGGTGCACAGCCGATTTCGGGCTTGATCAGGCTGTTGCCTTTACCGCTGCTTGCGAAAGCGGCTGGCAGGCGGGAACCGAGTTCGCGTTTGGTCTGTTCGACCCCGCTGACAACACCGTGCGTGCGGTTGCTTCTCTGAACCAAATCCAGCGTCAGCACCAAATGGCCAATCTTGGCTATTGGGTGCATAGCAGGCATGCCCGCCAGGGCTGGGCCAGCAAGCTGGCTGCTGTGGTGGCACGCTTTGGCATTGAACAGCTGATGTTTCACCGTATCGAAATTGTCGCCGAACAGGCAAACCTGGGTAGCCAGGCGGTTGCGCGCAGACTGGGTGCTAGCCTCGAAGGGCTGGCGCGGCATCGTTTGCGTCGCGCTGGCGAGTCGCGCGATGCCTATGTTTTTTCTTTGATCCAATCCGATTTTGCGGCCTGAATGGCCCCCGCCCCTGGAAATTCCATGCTGCCTTCCATCGAACAACGCCTTGCCCTTGAACTCAATGCCCGCGCCGCCCAGGTGGTGGCAGCTGTCGGCCTGCTGGACGAGGGGGCGACGGTGCCGTTTATTGCGCGCTACCGCAAGGAAGTAACCGGCGGGCTCGACGATACCCAGCTGCGTTTGCTGGAAGAGCGCCTGCGCTATCTGCGTGAGCTGGAAGAGCGGCGGCTGGCGGTGATCAGCTCGGTGCGCGAGCAAGGCAAGCTCACGCCAGAGCTGGAAGCCGACATGCTGACGGCCGATAACAAGCAGCGGCTGGAAGATCTGTATCTGCCGTACAAGCAAAAGCGCCGCACCCGTGCCCAGATTGCCCGTGAGGCGGGCCTGGCGCCCTTGGCCGACATGCTGCTGGCCGACCCGAGCCGCGACCCGGAAGCGGAAGCGGCGGCCTTTGTGAATGCGGATGCCGGTGTTGCGGACACCAAAGCGGCGCTCGATGGCGCGCGCCATATCCTGATCGAGCAATACGCCGAAGACGCCGCCTTGATCGGCAAGCTGCGCGAGCACCTGTGGGAGCGCGCCGAGATCGTTGCCAGCCTGGCGGACGAGAGCAAGCGCCAGGAAGGCGCCAAGTTCGCCGATTATTTCGACCACCGTGAGCCGCTGGCGCGGGTGCCATCGCACCGGGCCCTGGCGTTATTGCGTGGCCGCAATGAAGGCTTTATCAACTTCACACTGGCCCTGCCGGAAGACGCCGACTTGCCGCCCGGCCGCGCCAGTGCCGGCGAAGCGCGCATTGCCCAGCATTTCGGCCTTCGCGACGAAGGCCGCAAGGCCGACCGCTGGTTGCTCGATGGCGTGCGGCTGGCCTGGCGGGCGAAGATTTTCCTCTCGCTGGAAGTGGAACTGGTCAACCGCATCCGCGATGCAGCCGAGCAAGAAGCGATCAAGGTATTCGGCAGTAATCTGAAAGATCTGCTGCTGGCAGCGCCAGCCGGCCCGCGCACCACCATCGGCCTCGACCCCGGTCTGCGCACTGGCGTGAAGGTGGCGGTGGTGGACCAGACCGGCAAGCTGGTCGATACCGCCACCATCTACCCGCATGCACCGCGCAATGACTGGGATGCTTCGCTTGCGGTACTGGCGGCGCTGGCCAAAAAGCATGGCGCCGACCTGATCGCCATCGGCAACGGCACTGCCAGCCGCGAAACCGACAAGCTGGCCGGCGAATTGATCAAGCTCTACCCGGCGCTGAAGCTGACCAAGATCGTGGTGTCGGAAGCCGGCGCCTCGGTGTATTCGGCGTCCGAATTGGCTGCCAAGGAATTCCCCGAGCTGGATGTGAGCCTGCGCGGTGCGGTGTCGATTGCCCGCCGCCTGCAAGACCCGCTGGCCGAGCTGGTGAAGATCGACCCGAAAGCCATTGGCGTCGGCCAGTACCAGCACGACCTGAACCAGGGCGAACTGGCGCGCACCCTTGATGCGGTGGTGGAAGACTGCGTGAACGCGGTCGGGGTGGATGTGAATACCGCCTCCACTGCCTTGCTGACCCGCGTGTCCGGCCTTAACGGTACGCTGGCTGCCAATATCGTTGCCTACCGCGATGCGCATGGCGCCTTTGCCAGCCGCGCCGCACTGAAAGCGGTGCCGCGCCTCGGCGACAAAACCTTCGAGCTGGCGGCCGGCTTTTTGCGGGTGATGAATGGCAGCAACCCGCTCGATGCATCGGCGGTGCACCCGGAAGCCTATCCGGTGGTGGAAAAGATCCTCGCCAAGGTGCAGCGCGAGGTGAAAGGCCTGATTGGTGATTCCGGCACGCTCAAGCAGCTCAACCCGGCCGACTTTGCCGACGAGCGCTTTGGCCTGCCAACGGTGCGCGACATTCTGAGTGAACTGGACAAACCCGGCCGCGACCCGCGCCCGGAGTTCAAGACCGCTAGTTTTCAGGACGGTGTGGAAGACATCAAGGACCTGCGCCTCGGCATGGTGCTGGAGGGCGTAGTCAGCAATGTGGCGGCGTTTGGCGCCTTTGTGGATATCGGCGTGCACCAGGATGGCCTGGTGCATATTTCGGCGCTATCGAAAACCTATGTGAAAGACCCGCGCGATGTGGTGAAAGCCGGCGATGTGGTGAAGGTCAAGGTGATGGAAGTGGACGTAGGCCGCAAGCGCATTGCGCTGAGCATGCGACTGGACGACACGCCCGGTGAGCCGACTTCAAGCGGCCGCCCTGCGCCGCAGCCAGCGGGCAAGCGTGCAGCGCCGCGCGAGGAAAAACCGGCCGGCGGGGCGATGGCGGCGGCGTTTGCGGCCTTGAAGCGGTAGCTTGCAATGATGGAATTTCAGATTTCAGATGATTTTGTGCGGCGACAAGGCCGGAAGGCGGTCTTTCGGATCGTGTGCTGCTTAGCCATTTCCCCTGTTTTGGTGGTATGGGCGCTGGACTCCAGCAGTTCGAATGACAAGTACTGGCCAATTATTGGCCTTGTCGTACTAGCCGCAGAGATTGCCCGGAGCTACAAGCAAATTAGCGCCGGAAAGTCGGCATATCCGGTCATTACGCTGGATGAGCAGAGTCGAAGGCTCGTCGCTCGCCATGGAGGTACCGAGGCCGCTTGTGATCTCTCTCAAATCGTCAGCCTTAGGTTGCAGACTACCTCTGGTGAGTTGAGATCAGTTTTGGTCAAGACGGCATCTGGCGAGGAGCTACGCTTTGTTGGTTACGAGAATCTCGAATTGCTAGGCGCCAGCCTTGAACGACTCACGCCGCAAGAGAATATTGCGAAAGCTTCGATTTTTCATCGCTGAGCGTTTTTGTATTTCGCCGAAATAACAATTGGGAAGTAAGTGTGCGGTCCGAGTGCCTCTTGTGCAGTGTCGAAATCCAGCGAGTTTGGTGTGTGTGGTACATTCGCTTTCGCGGGTAATGCGTTGATTTTAAGTAACTTGACTTGACATGGCGTGTTTCTGGCTTTGTACATGAAACAAGGTTTTACCTACCTGGCTGTTGATGCGATTTAGGCAGGTAGAATTTCTCACTCACTTGCTGCTAGCAAACTGGTGAGAAAATCTCGCACTTCACTCTTGCGCGTAGAAAAGTCAGATAATCAATGGGGTTTGATAGTCGGCTCTAGCCGATGCCATCAGGCGCATCATGACATTCCGCTGTTATTGATTTCTGAAAATTCCGTGCTTAAAGGTCAAATATGTAATTTCTGGGGAAGGACGGAATGGGCGATGAGGTGCAGCTTTTAAAGGGGGCGCTAGGATAGAAGAGTACGCCACCATATCCAGCCTTGCTAGTCGATGTTACCTGCCAACGACCATCTGAGCCACACTGCCGTGTTACGCTGCCGCTGTAAACGCCGATATAACATTGGCGTATCCCTGTTGCATTGTCATAGTTGCCATTGTCTCGCGGAGCTGTATACGGCGCGACGGTATCATTGCTCGTTGTTTTAATAGTGTCGACTTTTTCTGAACCTTCGATTGTCTTACAGGTTACAGGGGGCGGTGCATTGCAATATTTAGGCAGTTGAGCCGTTTGGAACTCATCTGAGGCCGTAAAGGCAGGCGCCATCACAGCAGGCGATGCGCCTGTCCTGATAACATCAGCTGCCCAGCTAGAATCTGGAGTCCTTTTGAGGATGGCGCCGTAAAGACGGGCGGAAATCTCTTCTGGTGCTAGGTGAAAGCTCTGAAATTCGGCTGATCCAAAAAAGGCTGATGCAACATTTCCAGCCTGCGTGGCCGAGCAGCTGCTCTGATCTATACTTTGAATATGCCAGTTAAAGCCGTCCGAGTCTGGGGCCCTTCCAAGGCCAACACGGTACATGCGATCAACAAATTCAACCTGGCCGGGCGTTATGGATGCGTGAGCAGGGAGGTAAATCGCGGTGAGCGCAATAATTACTAAGAATTTATTCATTTTTCCTCGGGGCTTTGTATATTTTGATCAAGTGGTTGTGATGTGAAAAGAATGATCAAGTCAACGTCCAAATATTTCCAACCAGGCGTCGCGTGATTAAGAAACATATTTTGACTTGCGCTTGGAGAGGTTGCTCTCGGGCGGCGAATTTATCTTCGTCGCAAGTGCGAGACAATCCGAAATATTTACACAGGCAAGCAAGCACAGCTATCATCGTCGCCTTTCCTGAATACGCCCGCCTTTGCGGGCGTTGCTTTGACTGAAACCAACAATGACAACAACATTTTTTCACCATCCCGCCAGCCTGCCCAAGCTGCTGGTCTTGCTGCTGGCCTCGCTGCCGCTGTTTGCTGCCACCGAGACCTCGCCGCTGCAAAACGAAGGCAGCTTGCAATACGTGGGCGACTCGGCACGCCTGAGTGTGGGCGTGGCCAAGGGGGGCAAGTTTTATGGTGAATGGTTGGGTCTGCTCAGTGAAACGGCCAACAATGCCTGGCTGGGCCAGCTCTGGTATTCCGATCGCGCCGGTGGCGGTCAGCTTAGCTTCAACCATGCGCGCGGCACGGTGGTGGACCAGTATTTCGCCGCTTACGATCGCAATGCCGCTGGCGATGGCAAGCTCACCGCCGGTTATGGCCTGCAACAGGGCGACTGGTTTGGTGCCGGCTATCTGAGCCAGGGCTTGAGCAGCCGTCGCCTGGTGGGCAGCAGCCAGACCAGTAGCGTCAGTTCGGTGGAAGGCAGCGAAGGCAGCCGCCTGTTCCGCGATACCACCACCACCACCATCGTCACCCGCCAGTTCGAGCGCGCCTATCGCAATGGCCTGGGCCTGCGCGCCGGCCGCGACTGGACCGATGCCAATCTGCGCACCACCTTTGGCGTCGATCACGAATGGGGCGAGCAGGGCGCACGTCAGACCACCACTTCGCTGTCGCTGGAAAAGCACTTCGGCAATGGCCCGCACAGCATGGCCTTGCAGCTGGACCATGCCAGCAAGTCCGGCCCCTTCGATGCCGGTCGCAGCAGCAACCGTTTCTGGCTCAGCTACCGCTATGATTTCGGCGCGGTGGCGTTCCGCTCGGAGCGCCTGTATCGCACGGTGACCGAGACCACGCCGGCGGTACAGCCGCCAGCGCCAGCGCCGAAAACCGAAACCCGCATGGTCAAGACCACGGTCAGCATGGCCAGCGATGCCTTCTTCGAGCTGGGCAAGGCGCGCCTCACCGACAAAGCGCGTAGCGAGCTCGACCGTATTGCCGGCCTGCTACGCCAGCAGGGCCGCGAAGGCAATATCCATCTGGTTGGCCATGGCTGCGATCTGGGCAGCGATGCCGCCAATATGCGCGTATCGCGCGAGCGTGCCGAAGCGGTGCGTGATTATCTGATCGCCCAAGGGGTGGTCGATGCCAATACCGTGGTACTGGAAGCGCGTGGCAAGCGCGAGCCCAAGTTCCCGGCCAAGCCAGACACCCGCCATCTGAATCGCCGCGTCGATCTGGAATTTGTCACCTTTGAATCGCGTAGCGAGACGGTGACTCTGCCGGCTGTTGAGCCCGCCGTGTTGCCGCCTGTTACCACGGTGCGCCGCGAAGAAGTGGTGCAGGAGCCGGTCTGGCTACGCCGCGCCCTGCGCTCGCCGATCGAGCACAAGCGTAGCGTCGATGTCTACCGGGTGGTGGAGGAAAGCCGCAGCGACAAGCGCGAGCGCAGCTATATCAACCGGGCGCCGCTGGCGCGTGATGCCAGCTTTACCGCGGTTGCCGGGGTAGCGGTACTGCTGCCAGTGCTGCAAAGCGCCAGCGACCCGGATGGCGATGCACTGACTGTGGTGCGCGTCGGTAGCGCACAAGGGCAGGTCAGCATCGAAAACGGCCAGCTTCGCTATCTGGCGCCTGCCAGCTTTACCGGCAGCGACCGCTTCAGCTATACGGTCAAGGATGCAGGCGGTCTGGAAGCGACGGCGACTGTGACGGTAAAGGTGAGCCAGCCCAACCGCGCACCAACGGCCCGCAATGACTCCTTCACCGTATCGGGCGCCAGCAGCTCGGTGCTCGATGTGCTGGCCAATGACAGCGACCCGGATGGCGACGCGATCAGCATCGTGTCGCTGACCCAGCCGGCCGGCGGCACCGGCACGGTGAGCATTGAAAACGGCAAGGTGCGCTTCGAGCCGAAAGGGGTGTTCGGGGTCGATACCTTCACCTACACCATCCGCGATGCGGGCGGGCTGACTTCCACTGCCATTGTTACCCTGATCGACCCCTGATAAGCGCCGTGGGGCGGCCGCGAATAGAGCTTGGAACTGGAGCGGCCGGTTCAGCCGGGACTAGACGGCCGTTTGTCGCGGAGTTCGCTCCCTCCCCCTTGACGGGGGAGGGCTGGGGAGAGGGTGATGGGCTTTGTATGCCGCATGTAGAGGCAGTCCCTGTATGTAGCGGCGCGCGAAAATTGGCATCGATTTGCGCAATAAATGGCATTGGCCGCGCTTGCGTGGGTTGAAAGGAATTTGCAGGATTTTGGCACAAGGCC
>NZ_JAYRLZ010000111.1:0-13189 GCF_041904975.1 Chitinimonas sp.
CGTGTATCGGAGTAGTAATGGCGGCGACAGCTGGACGGTGGCGAAGCGCGGGTTGGCAAATCCTGCTTTGCTAGAGGATAGCAAGGGCAATATCTTTGCTGGAGCGTATGACGGCGTGTTTAAAAGCAGCGATGCGGGTATTAGCTGGGTGCCGGTAAGTAATGGAATGCCTAAGGCAACTGTTCGAAAGTTGTTTGAGGATAGTCATGGCGCGCTTTATGCCTTCCTTTATGGGGCGAGCACGTTTAAGAGCACCGATGGCGGAGAAAATTGGATGCCATTGGATAAGCCGCCTAATTATTTTCCTCGTGGAACTGATCTCAAGTTCATTCTCGAAGATCGCAGCGGCAATCTCTATGTCGGATTTGATGGATATAGTCGCAAGGGAAATGGCATATGGCGTAGCAATGATGGTGGTCGCAGCTGGTTGGCAATTAATAAAGGGCTATCTGACGATGCCTTGCATGTCCGCTCTCTAATTAGTGACGGCAATGGCACTTTATATCTTGGGACCATCCATGATGGTGTGTATCAAAGCAGTGACGCCGGCAATTCATGGACGGCTATCAATGAAGGCTTGAGTAATGCTGGGCTGCGTATCAAATCGCTATTGCTAGATGATAATGGGCAACTATATGCCGCGACCAATGGAGGCGGTGTGTTCAAGCGCAAGCCGGGTGGCGCTGCTTGGACTGCGGCCAACTCGGGCCTGGATGCTTTACCGGTGACTGCGTTACTGGCTGATAGTGCTGGAAATGTCTATGCCGGCGGGTATGGAGGCGTATTCAAAAGCGATACGGCGGGCACTAGCTGGAAGCCGATGAGCATGGGTCTGCCTGGAATGGCGCTGTCTGTCAATGCGCTGCAGATGGACCAGCAGGGTATGCTGTATGCCGGTACTCAGAACGGTTTGTACAAAAGCACCAATGGCGCGGAAACATGGCAAAACTGGTTCGGATTTAAGGGTTCGCAGGATGAGTGGCCAATTCTTTCCTTGATGGTTGATGATAATGGTGCGATTTACGCTGGTGATGTCGGATGGGGTTGGTTTGACGGAGATTACTGGCGTTTAGGATATGGTATTGCCAAATATAGCAAAGGGAAATTTTTCGAATATGGCAGTGGATTGTTCCCTGTGTGGAACGCTTCGCTAAACGATACTCCGGTGGTCTATTCCCTGCTGGCAGATCGCAGTGGCAATCTTTATGCTGGCACTAACCTGGGTTTGTTCAAAAGCAGTCAAGGCATGGCTTGGGCACCCGCAAATATCGGATTGCCCGGAGATGATGATAATTACAATCGTTTGCCAGGCAAGCCGGTCCGCTACAATCTCTTTATCAATGCCTTGGCGGCAGACGGGCGTGGAAATCTCTTCGCCGGAGTATGGGATTACTCCTCTCTTGGCATATACAAGAGTAGCAATGGCGGCGCGACTTGGACCGCTACAAATAAAGGCTTCCCTGACGTCAGTGCCAGTGCCCTACTCGCCACCAATAGCGGCATCCTGTTTGCCGGAACCTATCAGGGCGTGTACCAGAGCGATAACAGCGGTGCCACCTGGTTCGCATTGAACACCGGGCTATCCGGAACCGCCTTGCATGTGCATGCCCTCGCGATCGACAGCAACGGCATCTTGTATATCGGTACCGATTCCGGTGTGTATCAACGCAAGGCTCCCACGCCATGGGCCAGCGCGCTGAGCAGCAGCGGCCCGCTTGCCAGGCAGAATCTAGAATTGAGCCTGACGCCTGCCAGTGGCGACAGCGGCCGGGCCGGCTGCGTATTCATGGCGGCGGTGATCGATGGCGCGGTGTATCTGTTGGGTGAACAGGGCGCGGCGCCATTCAATGCCAGCCAGCCGCTGGTCTACCGCCAGGGCCCGCTGGGCAAGATGCAAACCACGCTGCTCGGCAATGCCGACCTCAGCAGCCTGATCGGAACACAGATCATTGCCGGCTACGGGCTTGGCAGCTCTGCCACTGCCTGCCTTGGCGATATGCTGGAAAACCAGCGCTACCAATTGCTGCATACGGTGCATTGATACGCGGCCAGCCAACCGGTGCAGGCGGTACTCAGGCTCGGCGCATTTCGCCCATCACCAGGCGGTAGTACCAAAAAGCCTCGTGCTCGGCGATGAGCGTGCGCAGGCGGGCGGGGGGCAGGCCGGTTACCCGGCGGACCTCGCGGCCTAGATGGGATTGGTCGGCAAAGCCGGCATCGGCGGCCACGGTGGCGAAGTCGTTGCGAGGGTGATCGGGTGCAGCGGCGATGCGTAGCGCCGCTTCTTCGGTGCGCACAAACAGCTGCAGATCGCGGTGGCTCTGGCCGGTCCAGTCCTGCACCCGGCGTTGCAGCTGGCGCAAGCTATTGCCGGCGCCGGAGTGAGTGCTGCGGGTCAGCAAGGAGCGGACCCAGTCGCCCAGCAACAAGGATTGACTGCGATTGGCAGGCTCATGCCACAGCGGTGTCAGCTGCCGCTCCAACTCGGCGAAAGCCGTATCCGATTCCGCAAACACCGCCTGGCAGGCGTGCAAGAGGGCGGGCGGCGCAATCGCCTCCAGCGGTAGCACTCGGTCGACAAAGGGTTTGATCGGCTGTCCGAGCAGGCGGGCCAGGGCATCCGGGTAAAAACCTACCAGCAAGGCATGCACCGGGCCGGGCGACCAGCTCACCGTGGGCTTGCGTTGCGGCCCGGTGAATAGCAAGCGCGGAAAGGCCGGGCCCAGCTGGGGTGGCGCATCGGGGTCGGCATCTACCACCTGGTGCAGGCAACCGTCGAAGATCCAGGCAATCGAGGCCATCGGCGTGGCCGGGTAGTAATTGAAGCGTTGCGTCTCATCGAGCACACAGCCGCGCGTATCGCGCTCCACCGCTGCCAGCATGCAGGCGGAAAGTGCTTGGCTCGGGGTGTGCAGACAGGCGCGCGTGTGCTGTTCGAGTGTCGTTTCCATTCTATCCGCGCGTGCAGGGCCTTGGCACGATGGCGCCGATACCGACACTGGAGCAAAGCACCATGCGTACCATCATTCAAGGCCGATTTTCCCACAGGCTGCGTAGCATGTGGATTTCCTGCAAGGTAGCCAGCGACGTGCTGTTGCGCCGCGCCCTCGGCAAGCCCTTGGTGGCCGAGTGGCCATGGCTGGTGGAATACGCCACGCTGTATATCCGCGCCCAGTTCAACCACGCCTTTGCGCGGGAGGACTTTGCTGAAGGTCGTGCTTACTTCGACAGCGTCTATGGCGTGGTGCGCGACTACCCGGACGTGGCGATCCGCGCCACTGGCGCAGGCGAGCCACCGGGG
This sequence comes from Chitinimonas sp., assembly GCF_041904975.1. Taxonomy (NCBI): domain Bacteria; kingdom Pseudomonadati; phylum Pseudomonadota; class Betaproteobacteria; order Neisseriales; family Chitinibacteraceae; genus Chitinimonas; species Chitinimonas sp. The sequence goes on from NZ_JAYRLZ010000111.1 coordinate 3,302, forward strand.
CACTGGTTTATCCCGACTCGCGTGCGCAGCGATGCCACCATGCTGCACTTTCACGGCGGCGGCTATGCCTTTTACGCCGGTGTGTCGCACCATTTCGCCGCCTGCATGGCGCATACCCTGGGCATACGCATCTTTGCGCCAGACTATCGCCTTACCCCGGAACACCCGCATCCGGCACAGCGCGACGACGCTCTGGCCGCCTATGCTTATCTGCTGCAACAAGGCGTCAACCCGGCAAAGCTGATTTTGTGTGGCGACTCCGCAGGCGGCCATCTGGCCTTGATGACTCGGGTCAATCTGCAACAGGCTGGTTTACCGGCACCGGCGCTCACCATCGGGCTCAGCCCATGGACCGATACCGGCCTGCGTGGCGCCAGCCAGTTCGGCAATGATCGATATGATCTGGTGCAGGGCCATATGACCGTGCAGTTCTCCCGCTGGCTGAAAGGCGGGCAGCCACTTAGTGATGCCGAGCTATCGCCGATCTATCAGGATTTCAGCGATCTGGGGCCGGTGTACCTGCAGGCCGGGGGGCTCGAGATCCTTGTCGATATGATTCGCGCATTTGCATCGACGGTTAAGGCGCAGGGCGGGCAGGTGCGGCTTGATGTGTGGCCGCAGATGATGCACGAATTCCAAAGCTATGGAGACTACCTGCCGGAGAGCCGCGAGGCACTGCAGCGACTCGCCGAGGCGATAGATTGGGCGACTGGCAAGGTGGCGGATTTCGCCGGTGCTTCATGGACCGAATGTGACCACTGGCGCACCAGCCAAAAAGCGCCCAAAGCAAGTGCAGCCGGGATCATCGCGGGAATGCCGGCGCCTTGAGCAGCCTAGGCTCTGTTGACGTTTTGTCGGCGGATCGCGTTTCGTCGGAAAACCGGCGTTTGCTGCGTTGTCACTCGCTGACACGGCCCGCCATGCGGCGCTCGTTCCGCCTTGGCGGAGACGACAGAGCCTTGCCGAGCCGCACCATCATTCAAGCCGCCATCCTCGGTAACCACATCGCCAGCGCCGCTACCGCCGTGCCGATCAGCATAGCAATGCTCAAGCCGCCGATCAGGGTGGCGATGGTCAGGCGGGTGGCGGGGCGGGCATGCTGGGCGCGCAAATACAGCTCCAGTATTGCCAGCGGCAGCAGGTAGTCGGCAAAGGCCAGAAAGGTGAGGAAGGGGCCGGTGAAGCTATCCGGGTCGAAGCCCTTGGGGCCATGGTTGATGACAATCCACAACATCATGCCGACCCGGAAGAACCACACGCCGCTGACGGCGATAAACAGGCGCAGCGCCCAGCGGCGATGATCGGCAATGCGGCCTTGCCAGGCGGCCCGCCAGGACAGCCAGGCAAAGGCCCAGATCAGCACGGCGTCGAGCGTCAGGCCGATGTGCTGGCTCATGTCGCCCACCGCGCCGCGTATCCACACCATATAGAGGCCAGCGGCGCTGGCGGCCAGTGCGCCAAGCATATACAGCCGGCCGTTCCAGCGGTGCAGCTGCGGCAGCCGGGTGCGTAGCCAGGGCAGCAATTGCAGCAGGCCCCCGGCTATCACCAGGGTCGCCATGGCGATATGGATCACCATGGCGGCATTTCCCGGCCCATCGCCGGCGCGGTAGGCATGCGGCACCACCTTGTTCCATGCGGCGAGCTGCCCGGCAAAGGCGTGGCGCCAGTAAAACGCCAGCAGATACAGCACAAACAGCAGCTGGCCGCCCGCCAGCGCGCCAAACCAGATCCGCGCCGACCAGGCCAGTGCCTGCCGGCTGCGCGAGCCTGAATCCGGCTGATTCAAGCCGGAACGTAATGCCATCGATGCCTGTGACTGCATGACTGCCTCACTGTTTGTGGAAAACAGTGCCGACTATGCGCGAGCTGCGCCAAGCACCAGAACCGGTATCGGACCAGTGAAGGAATCCGCGTTTCGAGGCACGGCAGCTGCCGACCAGTTGCGCGGCGGGCGGGGCGAGCGCTGAGCCCGGGTGCTGCGACATCACATCAAATCGTCAACCCACTGTCATATCCGTGTAAAGCCGCCTACATCTAAGCCCGCCAGAATTCGCCGGCTTCACCGAGGACGCCAGCCGCTGCGTCTGCCCCAAAACAAAGGAGAAACCCCGATGAGCTTCACCCGCCTGATGGCCGGTGCGCTGGCTGCTGCCTGCCTTGCCGCGCCTGCCCTCGCCTTTACCCAGGAAACCCATCGCCGCATCGTGCTCGATGCCGTCAGCTATATGCAGGCCAACCCGAGCACCACCAATTACCAGAAGCTGCTGAGCGGTGCCACCCGCGCCGGTTACACCATCGAGCAGCTGGCCAGCACCCTGGGCCAGGGCGCTTACGATGTCGATGACTTCAGCGATACCTATATCTGCGGCGCCGTGACCGGCGATTGCGCCCAGGCGCCGCTGTGGGGCCTGGCTTCCGGCATTGCCCGCTATACCTCGTACTGGCATTTCGAAAACCATGCGGCCGGCGCCGATGTGCATGGCAACCGCTTCGGTGGCTACAACTACGCCAAGATTCCGGTACGTGGCGATGTCGACAAGCTGGCGGCCGGCTGGCTGTATGGCGACCATCTCGACGATGGCAATGGCGGCATGAAGGGCTGGTTCAGCGATGGCAGCAAGTACGACAGCTACAACATCACCGAGCGCAACTACCGCCTGGGCGGCAGCTCCAGCCCCAGCATGTATGCCGACTTCGAAACCATGCCGTTCCAGCCGATCAGCAATCTCGGCCAGTATTGGTTCCAGCAGTTCCTCGCCCGCCCCAGCGCGCAAACGCTCGGCTTTGTGCTGCACACCACCGATCTGCTGCAACCGCACCATACCTGGATCACCTCCGGCAATAACCATGTCGGTTGGGAAGGCTGGGTACGCGATTACTACGACAGCGAAAAGCTCAACGACAGCGCCCTGGTGACCGCCGCCCTGCGCGATTTCACCCCGCTGAACCCGGCCGCCGTGGATATCCGCCCCTTGCTGCAGCAGGGTGGCGCTTATTCCTATGCCAATGGTGCAGTGGTGCTGTCGTCCACCAACCATGCCGACCGTGTCGTCGCTGCGCGCAAGGTGGTACCGCACGCCATCGCCATGGTGGTGAATGTGCTCAACCGCGCCGCCGAGCGTCTGGTGCAATGATGCGCGGCCCCCGCTTCGGGGCCGCCCTGCTGCTGATCGCCGCCCTTCACGGGGCGGTGCAAGCCAGTAGTGCGCCCAGCGCACCGGCGCCGGCCGCCCTGATCAATGGCCAGCCGGTCAGCATGGCCACCTTGCGGATGTTGCATGGCGTGGTGGCACAACGCGAGCCGGAAAAACGCCTGGCCGATGTGCTGGCCAGCATCGTTCAGAACCAGGTGCTGGCCGACTATGGCCGCCGCGAATATGGCGATGCACTGCTGTTTGCCAGCGCGCGCGTCGGCTTTGCGCCCGATGTCAGCGCCGAAGACGGCATGGTGGCGACCCTGCGCATGGCGTATCGCGGCAAGGTGGAGAAAGCGCTGGCCGAATCGGCCGGTGGCAGCCGCTGGGTCACCCAGCGCTATCCGCTTGGCGCCGAGCGCCTGGCCGGCTTGCTCGGCGTGCAGCGTGGCGGCGTGATGCGGCTGGATGACCGCCTCAGCCCGGCCCAGGAAGCTGCGCTGCGGCAAGTGCCGCTGCTGGATTACCGCTTTGCTGATGGTGAGGTGCAGACCATTACCTTGCAGGAAGTCTGGCATCGGCAGAACACCCAGGGGCGCAATGCCTTGCTGGCGCTCGATACCGAGCTGGCGATGCGGCAGGCGCAGCAGATTGTCGCCAACCGTTACATCGTCCACTGGGCGATGCAGCAGCCGGGCATGAATGCACAGGTGCCGGTCGAGCTGCAGCGCATCCTGGCCGAGCGCGACCGCCGCGATGCGCTGGCCCGCTATATGGGCGCCCAGCCCGATCTGCATTTCGACAGCCCCTACCTGAAGCAGCTGCAGGACAAGGTGGGCGTCGATGATATTGCCGCCTACTACGCCCGCAACCCGGCCGAATTCAAACGCATCGAGCGGGTGGAGGCACGCCAGCTGCGCTTTGCCGATGAGGCAGCGGCCAATGCTGCCAGCGAGCGCCTGGCCAAGGGCGAGGCCTTCGAGCAGGTGGCGCGCGATAGCTCGATTGCGGCTAGCCGCGAGCATGGCGGCTATCTGGGCTGGATCAGTGCCGAGCAGGCGCGCAGCGACTGGCTTGCGCAATTGCTGATGGCCTGGCCGCCCGGCCCGCCGTCGCGGCCGGTGCGCGAGCCGGAGGTGGCCAATGGCCAGCCCGGTTGGCAGATCGTGCAGGTGCTCAAGCGACAGGAAGGCGTTTATCCGCTCGATAGCGAAACGGTGCGCTACGCCGCAAGGCAAGGCCTGGCACGGCAATGGGCGGTGCGCGACTTTATGGCGCTGCGCGAGAGGCTGAGCCAGTCGGCCACGCTGACGCTCGATCGCAAGGCGCTCGGCTTTGGCCCGCGTGCCCTGAAGCTCGCGCAGGCAGCATCATGAACCGGCGCCGAGTGGTAGCGGGGCTGGCAAGCGTGGCGGCGCTGCTGTTGGCGGGCTGGGCGGCTTGGCCTGCGGCTGAGGGGGCTGCCGGGTCGACGCCAGCTTTGCCGGCAACCGGCGCACCGGCAAAGCTGGCCACAGCGGCGCCGGCCGCTTGGCCGTTTCGGGTCAGCGCAGCGGCTGCGCCGGCGGCGGAGCGGGCAGCGCCTGATTCGCCCCTGCTACCGATGACAGCCTATTCGCCGGCTGCGATCAGCATGGCGGAGACCCGCGAGCAGGGCGAATCGCGCACGCCGCCGATCGAGCGCGCGCCGGCCGCCGAGCTGCCCGACGCCTGGGCGCTGGCCTCGCCCGATCACTATGCCCAGTTCGAGGCCCGCCAGTCGGCGCGGCTGTATGCCGACTACCAGCAGGCGGCCGATAGCGAACTGCCCAAGCTGCGCGCCGCGCTGGAGGCTGGCCGGGCCAGCGGTGTATCGGCCGAGCAGCTGGCCATGGGCGAAGAAAAGCTGCGCCGCCTGCAAGCGGCCCGCGATCAGGCGGCCGCCTTGCTAGCGCAGCAACGCCCAGCCAAATAGGGCGCTTGTGCTGCGTCGTTCCCGCGCTGGCGCAAACCCGGAAATCGCTATCCTGGATGCCCGCCTGGGCGGGCATGACATATAGCGGTGGCTGCCTGTATCGCGCGACTATTCGCCCACCATATGGCAGTCACAGCCTTGGTGTGCCAAAGCAACGGTGGCGGTAGCTGGTGCAGTGCCCAGCTTGCTGCGCAGCTGGCGTGCTGCCGCCACCATATTGCAGAGCGCGGCCTCGGTCTCCGGCCAGCCACGGGTTTTCAGGCCGCAGTCCGGGTTCACCCACAGCCGCTCGGCCGGGATCACTTGCAGCGCTTTTTGCAGCAATGCTGCCATGGCAGCGGTGGTGGGCACGCGCGGCGAGTGGATGTCGTATACGCCGGGGCCGATTTCGTTGAAATGCAATCGAGGCCGAAGGTGCTGTGCATTTCCTGCTTGCGGGCCTACGGAGCCCGATCCGTGATTGGCTGCACTGGCCGGGTCCAGAGGGAATGCGGCGCTGAGCGAACCATTGCCAATGGCTAGTTTGCCGGGCTCCCTCATCCCCGGCCCTTCTCCCGCTTGCGGGAGAAGGGAGCTTGCAAACGCCTCCAGCAGCGTCATGGCCGAGCGGGCGGTCTCGATGGTGATCACATCGGCATCCATGGCGGCGATGGCGGGCAAGATATCCTCGAATTCCGCATAGCACATATGGGTGTGCACCTGGGTCTCCGGCCGGGCGCCGGCGGCGGCCAGCTTGAAGGCGGTCACCGCCCAGTCCAGATAGCTGGCCCAGTCTGCCTGCCTGAGCGGCAGGCCTTCGCGGAATGCCGGCTCATCGATCTGGATGGCCGGCACGCCAGCGGCATCCAGCTCGGCTACCTCGTCGCGCAGCGCCAGCGCCATTTGCAGCGCCACTTCGGCGCGCGGTATGTCGTGGCGTACAAAGGCCCATTGCACCAGCGTCACCGGCCCGGTCAGCATGCCCTTCATCGGCTTGCTGCTGAGGCTTTGTGCATAGCGGGTCCACGCCACCGTCATCGCTTGCGGCCGGCTCACATCACCCCAGATCAGCGGCGGTTTCACCCCGCGCGAACCATAGCTTTGCACCCAACCATGCTGGGTAACCGCCACGCCGGCCAGTTGTTCGGCAAAGTAATCGACCATATCGCTGCGCTCGGCCTCGCCATGCACCAGCACATCCAGCCCCAGCGCTTCCTGCTTGGCAACCGCCACGGCAATTTCCGCCTGCATGGCGGCCTGGTAATCGGCTTGGCTCAATTCACCGCGCTTGAAGGCGGCGCGTTGCGCGCGGATGGTGGCAGTTTGCGGAAACGAGCCGATGGTGGTGGTGGGCAGCGGCGGCAGTTGCAGGCGCTCGCCTTGTAGCAGGGCGCGCTCCGGGTAACTGAGACCACGCTCGATTTCCGGCAGGGCCTTCAGTCGTGCTGCCACCTGTGCATCGGCGCGGCCGGGCAGGCTGGCAAAGCGCGCCAGCGCCGCGCGATTGGCTTCCAGCGCCTGAAAGCTGACGCTGCGGCCCAGGCTCAGCACCTGCCCCAGCGTCTGCAATTCGCCAAGCTTCTGCCGGGCAAAGCTCAGGCCATCGCGCAGGCCATCGGCCAGGGCGGTTTCCTGATCCAGATCCACAGGCACATGCAGCAGCGAGCAGCTGGGCGCCAGCCACAGCGATTCGCCCAAGCGGCTGTGCAGTGGCGTCAGCTGGTCCAGCGCGGCATCCAGATCGGTTTTCCACACATTGCGACCATCGACAATGCCGACCGACAGCACCTTGCCGGCCGGCCAGTCGGCAAACGTCGCCAGCTGCGCCGGGTCGCGCACTGCATCGAGGTGCAGGCCGCCGATGGGCAGGGCTCGCAGCCAGTCGGCGTGTGCCGCCACGCCGCCGAAGTAGCTGGCCAGCAGGATGCGCGGGTGGGCCTGCGCCAGTTCGCGGTACACCGGGCCAAAGGCGGCTAGCCAGTCGGCATCGAGGTCGGTGGCCAGAATCGGCTCATCCAGCTGCACCCAGTCGCTACCCTCGGCCAGCAGGGATTTCAAGAGCCGCACATAGGCCGGCAGCAGGCGCGGCAGCAGGGCCAGTGGCGCAATGCCTTGCACACGGGCCAGCTTGAGCAGGGTGAGCGGCCCGACCAGCTGCACCTTGGGGCTGAATCCGGCGAGGGCTGCCTCGCGCAGCTCGTCCAGCAGCCAGTCCACGCCACCATCGAAGCGGCTGTCGTGGTCGAATTCCGGCTTCAGATAGTGGTAATTGGTGTCGAACCACTTGGTCATCTCGCAAGCCGGCTGGGCCGCGTTGCCGCGCGCCAGCTCGAAATACTGGCTGCGCGTCAAAGCTTGCGCATCAAAGCCGAAGCGGGCCGGCAAGGCGCCGAGCAGCACGGCGGTGTCGAGCACCTGGTCGTAATAGGAGAAGTCGCCGACCGACACAAAACGCAGGCCCGCCTGCTGCTGCCATTGCCAGTGACGCAAACGCAGCGCGCGGCCGCTGGCGGCCAGGCCAGCATCGTCGAGCTCGCCGCGCCAGAATGCTTCCACGGCAAATTTCAATTCACGGCGGCCGCCTATGCGGGGGAAGCCAAGCAGGTGGGTAGTAATCATGAGCGCTCCTTTGGATATATCGATGGATGAATGAACGCTTTGCATGATGCGAGCCGGCTGACTATTATCCAATCGCATGTTTTTGTGGATTGGTATTAGCCAATTTCATGATTGATTGCGATCTGCCCCTCCCCCTTGAAGGGGAGGGCGTGTCCAGCCTCCTGCCTCGAGTTGGCGGCAGGCACCCGCACCTCACCAGCTGATTTGTTGATAGATGAACCCACTGCTTGAACTCCGCCACCTGCGCACCATGACCGCCCTGGTCGAAACCGGTGGCGTCGCCCGTGCTGCCGATCGACTGTGCCTCACCCAATCGGCGCTATCGCACCAGCTCAAACAGCTGGAAGACCACTTCGGCCTGAGCCTGTTCGAGCGCAAATCGCAGCCGCTCAAGCTCACTCCGGCCGGCCAGCGCCTGCATGCGCTGGCGCTCGATGTGCTACCGAAAATCGATGACAGCTGCCGTGACATCGCCCGCATCCGCGATGGGGCCGCCGGCAGCCTGCGGGTGGCGGTGGAGTGCCATACCTGTTTCGACTGGCTGATGCCGGCCATGGACGAATACCGGCCGCGCTGGCCCGAGGTGGAGCTGGATATCGTGTCGGGCTTTCATGCCGACCCGATCGGTCTGATCCACCAGGGCGACGCCGATGTGGCCATCGTGTCCGAGCGCGACGACAAGGAGCCGGTGCACTACTTCCCGCTATTTCGTTATGAGATCGTCGGCCTGTTGGCCAACGACCATGCGCTCGCGGCCAAGACTTGCCTGGAAGCCGCCGACTTTGCCGCCGAAACGCTGATCACCTACCCGGTGCCGGACGAGATGCTCGATATCATCCGCCAGGTGCTCAAACCGGCTGGCGTGCAGCCCAAGCGCCGTAGCTCCGAGCTGACCATCGCCATCCTGCAACTGGTAGCCAGCCGCCGCGGCATTGCCGCTCTGCCGGAATGGGCGGTGGAAACCTATTTGCAGCGCCAGTATGTGACGGCGCGGCCGATCACCGCCAAGCGGCTGTATGGGCAGTTGTATGCAGCCGTGCCAACCGGCCGGGCTGCGCTGGCTTATGTGGAGGATTTTGTGGATACGGTGCGAGCGACCTGTGCGAGCAGCTTGCCCGGCATTGAGTTACTTTGATGGTGGTTTCGATGGCGCTAACTGAGACGCAGCTGATTTATAACCAGATCGCGCAGCGGCAAAAACCGTTTGGCCTCGGTGTTGCATGGTTTGCGAACCTCGGCGAGTCCGCACAGATGGATGCATTGCAAGAGCTTCGGCGTGTTGCCCAGCAATCTCACCCCAAAGCCACCGATCTGCCTGAGGCGATGCAGTTGGCTGGTATCAAACGAGCCATGACGCCCTGTGTAATGGTGAGCAAGGTAGCGCGCCCGGAGCTGGCGTTTGATCGCCTATTGAAGCTGCCGCAGAGTGAGTGGGACAAGGTATTCCAGTTGCTGCTGGCGTTGTTTGTTATTGCCGACTCGCGCAGAAGAGAAACCGACTGCGCTGATGGCTGTACTCACGAATGGCACAATCTACCGACTTGATTTGCCTTTCAAGCACTTGCTTGGTACCTTTGGGCCTGCATGAACGACACTGCCAAACGCATACTCGATCTGGCCGAAGCGCTCTGGCTGGAGCGGGGTTTCAACGGTTTCAGCTACCAGCATCTGGCCGAGCCGATGCGGGTGAAGAACGCCGCCATCCATTACCACTTCCCGGCCAAGGCCGATCTGGGCGTGGCGCTGGTGGCGCGCTTTCGCCGGCGCTTTGCCCGCTCGGCCGAGCAGGCAAGCAGCACCATTGCCGACCCATGGCAGCGGCTGGAGGAATATATCGACATGCTCACGGTGAGCTATGCCGAGCCCGACCGCATTTGCCCGACCGGCATGCTGGCGGCCGAGTGGGCCACCTTGCCGGTCAGCATGCGCGAGGAGGCGCGCGCCTTTATGCGCGAGCTGTACGCCTGGTGCCTGCTGGTGCTGAAGGACGGGGTGGAAAGCGGGCATTTTCGCTTTGCCGGTTCATGCGAAGACAAGGCCGCCACCTTGCTGGCCACCCTGCAGGGCGCCTTGCAGCTGGCGCGTTTTGAGCCAGACTGGCTCGATGGCATCAAGAAACAGATACGGCTGGACCTGGGGGCTCGTGCCGGATCTTTGTAACAAGACATTGTCGCAGATCGATCCGTAGGAGCGGGCCAT
>NZ_JAYRLZ010000422.1:0-2341 GCF_041904975.1 Chitinimonas sp.
CTGCTGCCGTTTACCGCCGGTAACAATACCAACGGTTCCTACAGCGATCCGTTGCGTTGCCCGAACGGCGTGCCTATCAAGGACACCAAGTTCCCGGTCAATGTCGAGCAGGATGAGTGCAAGGTTCAGCTGAGTTCGGCCAATGGCGGCGACAAGAACCTGAAGCCGGAAAAATCGACCCAATACTCGTTCGGCCTGGTGTTTGCACCGACTGGCAGCTTCAGCGGTGCGGTGGATTACTGGAACATCAAGATCGATGACTCGATCCAGCAGTTGGCAGAGCAGAGCATCATCCAGAACCCGGCTCAGTTCTCTAACTACTACTACCGCTTCGATCCGTTCAAGAATCCGGAGCTGCTTAACGGTGGCGATATTCCGACCAGCCCGAATGACCCACGTCTGGTCAAGGGCAATGGCAACAAGGACTTCCCGCTGGCCTTTATCTTCACGCCACGCGCCAATACCGCCCAGTTCTATGCATCCGGTATTGACCTGAACCTGACTTATCGTTTCCGTATCGAAAACGTCGGCGCCTTCAATGTCAACTATGACGGTACCTATCTGATTACCCATGGTTATCAGAATGCCGGCTTGGATAAGGTTAGCGACAACGGTGTGTACAAGGACTTCGGTGTGGCGCCGCGTTATCGTCATTCCGCTACGCTGGCATTCAATCGTGGCCCGTGGAGCGCGTCGGTAACCGATAACTTCACGCTGCACTATGTCGACTTTGACGACAAGAGCGGCACCTCGCGTGAAGTTGCTTCCTACAACACCTGGGATGCACAAGTGACCTGGCGCGGTATCAAGGGTCTGGATCTGGGTCTGGGTATTCGCAATATCCTTGACCAGGACCCACCTGCTTCGCGCACCACCCTGAACTTCCAGACTGGCTACGACGCGCAGTACACCAACCCGCTGGGTCGGACCTTCTACGCACGTGCCAAGTACAAGTTCTGGTAAGGCGTATCACTGCCTGGCAGCAGCTTGCCAGGCTGGCATAAAGAAAAGCCCCGGTTTTCCGGGGCTTTTTTGTTTTCACTGCTTGGTGCCAGCGGGTGGATGCCATCACTCCCAAGGCGCAGGAGACGGCAGCGTCAGGTCGTGTGGCTACTGCGTGCTGCGGCTGCCGCAGACGATGATCGCGTGCTCGTCATACTGCAGGTACAGCACCCGCTCGCCAGCGGCGATGCGGCGTTGGCCATCGGCCCAGGCCATGGCGGCGGCGGAGCGGGGGCCGAGCAGGCGGGCGGCTTGGGCGACGGCCTGCTCGGACAGGATATGGTGGGCTTGGGTGGGGGTGCTCAGTGCCATGATGCCTCCTCGAGTGCTGCGACGGTGGGTGCGTGTTGGTACAGAGCAGACTTCATGCCTGATGCCCGGCTGATTGCGCTGCCAGGCGTCAAAGTGAGTGTTGGTTCGCATCAGCGGCTGGTGTGGCTTGGCCGGTATTCGTCTTGTGCTCGCGGGTAGTACGCCACTGGAGCATGCGTAAGCCCAATTGGGATGTGGGTGGCCGGAGGTTTTTGCCGGCAGGCCTGGCACAAAGCGCCGCCAAAAGCAAAACGCCCGCATCAATGCGGGCGTTCGGGCTTGCCGGCGGGATTGCCGCCATCAACCGGTACGCAGCTTGGCGCCTGGGCTGGTCTCCAGCCAGCGCTTGATGCGGTTGGCGTCGCCAATACGGGTCAGCTTGCCGGCTGAATCAAGCAGTACGATCACCATCGGCGTGCCTTCGATCACTGCCTGCATCACCAGGCATTTGCCGGCCTCGGAGATATAGCCGGTCTTGGACAGGCCGATCTGCCAGGTATCGCTCTTCACCAAGGGGTTGGTATTGTGGAAGCGGTATTCGCGGCCGTTGACCGAGGAATTGAAGGCGTATTCCTCGCTGGTCGAGTAATTGCGGATTTCCGGGTAGCGATGCGCTGCCTGCACCAGTTTGACCAGATCGCTGGCAGTAGACACATTCGCGCTGGTGAGGCCGGTCGGGTCGGCAAAGCGCGTGTGGCTCATGCCGAGCGACTGGGCAGTCTGGTTCATCTGGTTGACAAAGGCGGCCTTGCCGCCCGGTGCAGTGCGAGCCAGGGCATGGGCGGCGCGATTTTCCGACGCCATCAGCGCCAGATGCAGCACTTCGGCGCGGGTCAGCGTGGTGCCGACCAACAGGCGCGACGACGAATGCTTGAGCAGATCGACATCGTCGTCGGTGATGGTGATCAGCTCATCCATCGGCAGGCGCATATCCAGCGTGACAATGGCCGTCATCAACTTGCTGATCGAGGCGATCGGCGTGACGGACTGCACATTCTTTTCAAAGATATTTTCGCCCGACAATTCA
>NZ_JAYRLZ010000423.1:0-2339 GCF_041904975.1 Chitinimonas sp.
TAGCGAAACAGCAGCTCCTTTCCGACCAAGGTGAGCAAGGCGACTGCCAGGGTAAACGGCGATACCGCCGCGATGCTGGCCGGTGCCTGTAAGCGCAGCGCGGCGCTCCACACCATGCCGACGCCAAGCGCCAGCATCAGCCCACCGAGCAGCAAGGCGGCAGCATTTTCGAAGCGACCATGTCCATAGGGGTGGTTGTCATCGGCTTCCAGCGCCGCGCCCTTGGCGGCGGCCAGCACGATCAGGTCGGAAAACAGATCGGACAGACTATGTATGCCATCGGCCAGCAGCGCTTGCGAGCGACCCAGCCAGCCGACGATCACCTGGGCAATGGCCAGGCCCAGATTCACCCAGATGCTGTTCCAGGTCGCACGCCGCGCCAGCTGGGCGCCTTCCGGGGTTTGGGTACTTTGCGTCATCTACACATCTCTCCGGGTCAAGTCTGCGGGGCGCCATTGTCGCATTGCCGATGCACGAGCCGAGGCCTGATCAATAGCGCTTTTTCGCAAGGCCTGCATCATTACGGTCTTGCCGGACTGCGCCATGCACCAGGGCCTGGGCGCAAGAAAATCGAGCAGGGCTGTTGGCTACCAAGGCGGCAGCCATCAACACCCAAGACAGCACAACACCTTGTTATTACTGAAAAATCCGGCAAATACCGCCACGGGAATGGCGGCCAACAGGCGGCTGCAAGGTGACAACCGACAGACGGCGAGAGGGCTGCCTTGTAATCAACCGGGCGCTATCTATAACTGCCTAGTTGGTTAGCCAGAACTGGACGACAGCTCCCTCGAAGGCGACCCATGTCGCCTTATTTGCCAGGCCGGCGCGCAAGCGCCGGCCTCGTTTTTTCTGCTGCCCGCCACGCCAGCAAGCTGATCAATACTGCTGGCAACGATCCCAGCTCACCCCGCTACCGGCCAGCGATTTCACCAGCCAGGGCACGGCACGATTGGCCTTGGGATGGATATCGTGGAACAGGATCACCCCGCGCCGCCACAGCAGCATCAGGCTCATCACCCGCTGCGCCGCCTCCACATCGCTGATCTTGGCATTCCAGTCCTGCGAGTCGATATTCCACAGCGCGACCTGCAGCTGGTTTTGCGCAAAAAAGGCGGCGCTATCGGGGCGGCGCTGGCCATAGGGTGGGCGGAAATACGGCCGATAGGCCTCGCCGAACACCTGCTGCGCCAGCTTCTGCGTATTGAGCACCGAATTCTGCCAATCGGCCCATTTCTGGTGCGACTGGTGCTCCCAGCCATGCAGGGCCACACATTGACCATCGTAGCGCTGTTTCAGCGCCGCATCGGCGTCGCTGCGCGGCTTCAGATGGTCGCCCAGCATATAGAACATGGCGTGAATCTGGTTTTGCTTGAGGGTATCGAGCAGCGCATCGGTGCTGCCGCCCTTGGCGGTCGGGCCATCGTCAAAGGTAAACAGGAAGTGGCGATCTGCCAGCTCGAAGCCGGTTTTCTCCGCCGGCGAGAATACGTCGATCTCGCTGCTTACCTTGGGGAACAGCGCTGCGAGGCGCAGCAGCTCCATCGCATACAGACGATGGAAGGCGCGAGCATTGGCCAGCCAGGGCTGGTATGGCGCCGGCAATTGGGTATCGAGCGCGGCACCAGAGCGAGCCAGATCGGCAGCGCTGGCCAGCTTGTCGCACAGGATTTCCTTGCCATCACAGGCGGTGCTGGCTTCGCGATAGTTGCTCAGCAAGGTGGCCGACAGCCGCTCGCTGATCTTGGCGACCGAGGCCGCATCCACCGACTTGAGATGCAATTCCGCCTTCAGATCATCCTGGCGGGCCAGCTGGTTCAGTGCATCGGCAAATACCAGGATTTCGGCCCGCGAGGCGCGATCGAAGCCCTTGCTAGAATCCAGTTTATCCGGCCACAGCGAGCGATCGGACTTGGCCACACTGTCCGGGCCGGCCGCCAGTGCGCCCAGCGCGGTGCATAGCATCAGGGTTTGCAATAGCCTCGACATCATGTTCATTCAGCTCTCCTTATTGTGAGCAAGCGAAAACCGACCAGGGTGCGGGCCTGTCCGTCACGCCCGGAGGTTTCAATAGCTGCAAGGACAAAGGCCCCGGTTCCCCGGGGCCTTCACTACCGCGTTGGGAGGCGCTGAACAAATCTGGTTTTCAACCCGTACCGCTGGCCCCGGGAAACCCGGGCCTTAAGCAACAGCGGGTACGTTGTTGATTTATTGCTGTTCTAATCCACCCCCTCCGCCCCCGCCGCCGCGGGGGGATCGCGCATTTGGCGCGTAAGTGGATTTGTTCAGCGCTTCCCTAGCGAATCAGTGAATCTGCGCCTTCACCCGGGCGATCGCCT
>NZ_JAYRLZ010000424.1:0-2326 GCF_041904975.1 Chitinimonas sp.
CGACGTACTTTGCTACCCTTGTGAAAACAAACTCAGGGAAGCAAATTGGACGCCATATCCGCTGGTGATCTCAAGACCATCCTGCACTCCAAGCGCGCGAATATCTATTACCTGGAGCATTGCAGGCTCCTAGTCAATGGTGGTCGCGTGGAGTACGTGACCGACCAAGGCAAACAGTCGCTCTACTGGAACATCCCGATTGCCAACACCACCACCGTGCTCCTTGGCACGGGCACCTCCATCACCCAGGCGGCCGTGCGCGAGCTGGCCAAAGCCGGCGTCATGATTGGTTTTTGCGGGGGCGGCGGGACCCCGTTGTTTGCGGGCACGGAACAGGTGCTGGATGTAACCTGGATCGCCGGTCAAAGCGAATACCGCCCTACCGAGTACCTGCAGCACTGGACACGTTTCTGGTTTGACGACGGGCTGCGGTTAGGCGCTGCCAAGGCCTTTCAGCAGGCCCGTCTGACTCGCCTACGGCGACACTGGTCCAACGTCACGCGGCGCGAGGATCGACGCTTTCTGCCAGACCTTGCTCAGCTGGAAGAGGCCTTGATCACCGCTTCATCGCAGGTGGCGTCAGCCGCAGACGCCACCGCCTTGCTGACCATTGAAGCCCGCCTTACCAAAACACTTTACCGGCTCGCCGCCCAGGCAACAGCCTATGGCGAATTCACGCGCTCCAAGCGCGGCGACAGCACCGATGCCGCCAATCAGTTCCTGGATCACGGCAACTACCTGGCGTACGGACTGGCAGCCACAGCCACCTGGGTCCTGGGTATTCCGCACGGGCTGGCTGTGTTGCACGGGAAGACGCGCCGCGGGGGTCTGGTTTTTGACGTGGCCGATCTGGTCAAGGACGCCATCATTCTCCCCCAGGCTTTCACCTCCGCCGTGCGTGGCCACAGTGAGCAGGAGTTCCGGCAGGCTTGCACTGACACCCTGACTCAGAGCGAAGCGCTCGACTTCATGATCGATACCGTCAAGGCTGTGGCGGAGTCCTTTGGCCGTCAGGCACGGGTCGACGCACCGGCCGACATAAGGCATGCAACATGAACGTGCTGTTCGTGTCGCAGTGCGACAAACGTGCACTGACGGAAACCCGACGTATTCTGGATCAGTTTGCCGAGCGACGCGGCGACCGCACCTGGCAGACCCCCATCACCCAAGACGGCCTGGAAACCGTGCACAAGCTACTGCGCAAAACCGCTCGCAAGAACAGCGCCGTGGCTTGTCACTGGATCAGAGGGGCCGGGCAAACTGAATTGCTGTGGGTCGTGGGCGACCGGCGCCAGTTCAACGATCAGGGCGCGGTGCCTACCAACACCACCACCCGCAACGTGCTGCGCGTAGTTGATGAGAACGCCTGGCACCACCTGCCGCTCATGACCGCCCTTACAGCAATAGCCGCCCTGTTGCATGACTTGGGCAAGGCGACACAGGCGTTTCAGGACAAGCTCAAGAATCCCGGCATGCGAGAACGCAACCATTACCGCCATGAATGGGTGTCGGTGCGGCTGTTCCAGGCGTTTGTGGGGCGGGACACGGATGCCGGCTGGCTGCAGCGGCTGGCCGCCTGTGCGAGCGCGGATACCGATGCCCAGGCGTGGGAGGCGATGTGGCTGGATCACTCCAGCGGGCGCCTGCTTCGAGACGGCATCGACGAGCCGCGCGCAGCCCGGCACCTGCCCTTTCCCGCCTTGTCCCAAGCACCGCTGGCGCAAGCCGTCGCCTGGCTGGTTTTCACACACCACCGCTTGCCGTGTCGGCCCGTCGAACAATCCGACGACAACCGCGACGAAGGCCAGGCCTCCTCTCGCTCTAAATGGCGCCGTTTTGGCTCGCGCCCGAGCTTTCTCAATGCCAACGAACTGGACGATGTACTGGCCCGCATCAGTGCAGACTGGAACGAACCGCGCGAGGATGCCAGCCACACCACGGTACGAGCCCACTGGCACTTTCCGCACGGGTTGCCAGTTGCCACCAGCGTGTGGCGCAAACAAGCCGCGCGCTACGCCCACAAGCTGTTGGCGCTGCCGCGTGCAGCAATCCACGGCAGGGTGCCGCACGACCCCTTCGCCATGCATGTCTCGCGGCTGTGCCTGATGCTGGCCGATCATCACTACTCCAGCATCGAAGACGAAGCCCGGCGTCAGCCCTACCGCAGTAATGACTACCCGCTCTACGCCAACACGCGAAGCAAAAGCCACCACAACGAGAGCCGCCCGAACTCGACCGACAAGCGCCAGGGTCCACTATTCAACCAGACCCTGGATGAACATCTGCTAGGCGTACAGGCCCACGCTACGCTGGTCGCGCGCTCCCT
>NZ_JAYRLZ010000112.1:0-12980 GCF_041904975.1 Chitinimonas sp.
GAATAGCGGGCGCCCGGCATAGCGCTCATGCAATGCCGGCTCGGCAACGGCGGCCACCGAGTGACGCAAGCGCACCTTGAGCTGCTCGCGACCTTGCGCATCGACCAGGGAAAGGTCGGTATACACCGGCTTGATACGCAGCAAGGCAAGAAAGTCGTCGCGGATCGCATTTGAATTGCTGCCGGCGAGCAAGGTCTGCATCAGATCATGGTCACTGGCCAGGCGGACAAGATCGGTCGCGGCATCATTGATCATTTCATCGAGTTCGCGCTCGATGCCGCGCATGACGTCACCGGCCTGCCTTTGCTGCTGTGCGATCGCCGCGCTGCGCTCGATGCGGTACAAGGCAACCGTCATCACCAGGCAGACCACCGCCAGTGGCAGATAAAACTGCATGACCCGCCGCCACCAGCGCGGCCGCAGTGCCAGGGCGGCGAACTGGCGCATCAGCTGCATGAGCGCCTGCCCCGCTTGGCCATGGCGACCCACCGGTCGTCGGCGACGCCCATCTTCGCAACAGCCATGGCACCGGGCTCATGGCGATGGTCAGTTCTAAGAAAAGTCATCCTGACACTATAGGCTGTGCCGCAGCGATTCCGACCGGCGCAAGGCGTTTGCGCCGGGCTTTCATCCAGTCCGCCAGATGCCCGGCCAGAGCAAGCGGCGATCGCCGGCGCCAGGCAGATGCGAATTCAGCTTTACATTTCCACGTCTCGATTTATAAAATACCGTCAAGTATGCTTATTTGAGAACCCCCTGTGACCCAATCGACTCCCAAGGCAATGGAACGCAACGAGCCGCTCGATGCAACAGCGGCACGGCGCAAAGCGATGGCGGCATTCAAAACCGTGGCGGAACGCAAGCCGGCCGCCGAGGTCAACTACGGCGACATTGCCGCCGAAGCGGGCCTGCCCTGGCAAACCGTAAAGCGGCTGCTCGGCCCGCGCGAGAATCTGCCCGCCCTGCTCGATGGCGATGTACCGGAACCGATCGATACACGCGATCGCATCCTGGCGTCAGCTGCCCGGGTGTTTTCGCGCAAGAGCTATCTGGGCGCCTCGCTCGACGAAGTGGCGGCCGATGCCGGCCTGACCAAGGGCGCGGTGTACTGGCACTTCAAAAGCAAGAATGATCTGTTCTTCGCCTTGCTCGATAGCCGCTTCCAGCAGGAATTCGATGAGCATCTGCCGCAAGCGATGGCGCAAGACGCACAGTACAGCGATCCGAAAGAGGGCCTGAAGGCTTTGCTGGCCAGCGTGCTGGAGCGGGTGCGCCAAGACCCGGACTGGCCGCGCCTGTTGCTGGAATTCATGAGCCAGGCGCGCGACCCGGAGGTGAACAGCCGGCTGGCCGCCGCCTATCAGGCGTCCTACGGCATGTCGGCCGAGCTGATTCGCCGCCAGCATGAAAGCCGCGGCCAGCAACCTCCCGCCGACCCTGCCTTGCTGGCCATGCTGTGGAGCGCCTTGATGGACGGCCTGATCATCGCTTGGCTGGTCAATCCGCAAAAGATCGATCTGGAACAATTGCTGCCGCAAATCATCGACCTGCTCTGGCAGGGACTGGCGCCGCGCCAAGCCGCGGATTCCAGCCAATGAACCATCCCCACAAGGACACCAACATGACCCACACTGCCCAAACCCGCTTTTCCCGCAAGACCGTGGCCATCGCAGTCGCCCTGGTGATCGGTATCGGCGGCTGGCTGGTCAGCCACCCGAGCCAGGCCGCCCAGGAGAAAGACAAGGAAAAAGCCAAGGCGCCTACCGTGCTGGAGCTGTCGCACTCTGACCTTGCCACCGTCGAGCATGGCTATCTGACCCAGCCGGTTGCCCTGTCCGGCACGCTGAGCCCGGTGAAGCAGACCCTGATCGGCGCCGAGGTGGAAGGCATCGCCACCGAAGTGCTGGTGCGCAATGGCGAATCGGTGAAGGCAGGCCAGTTGCTGGCAAGGCTCGATACCCGCGAATTGCGCGACCGGGTGACCGCCAGCGCCGCCAATCTCGAGCGTGCCCGTGCCGAGCTGAAGCTGGCCGAAAAAGACCGACTGCGCAGCACCGACCTGCTTAAGCAGCACTTTATTTCCCCGAATAGCCACGATGCCACCGAGAGCAAGTACGCCGTGGCACAGGCGCAGGTGAAGGCCGAGGAAGCCCAGTTGGCACTGGCACAAAAGTCGCTCGACCACGCCACGTTGCGCGCCCCGTTTGCCGGCGTGATTTACGAGCGCCATGTCGATGTCGGCTCGCGTGTAGCCATCGGCCAGAAGCTGTTTGGCCTGGTTGATCTGCATGATCTGGAGTTCGAGGCCAAGGTCGCACTGGCCGAATTGCCGGCCATCAAGGCAGGCCAGGCGGTCAGCCTGCGCGTGGAGGGATTTTCCAGCCGCAGCTTTACCGGCCGGGTCGAGCGCATCGCACCGATGGCCGACAACGGCACCCGCATGGTGCCGGTCTATATCCGCCTGAAAAACGACGATGGCCAGCTGCGCGGCGGCATGTTTGCCCAGGGCGAGGTCGCGGTTGCGGCGGCGGAAACCGATCACTTGCCCTTGTCGGCACTGCGCGGCCTCGATGGCAAGGCGCCCTATGTGCTGGCGGTGGAGAACGGCAAACTGGTCGAACACAAGGTGCAGCTAGGCCTGATCAACCAGATCAGCAAGACCGCCGCAATCGGCGCCGGCCTGAAGGTGGGCACCAAGGTAGTCGCCGCCAAGCTCGACAATATCAAGGCCGGCCAGCAGGTGAAGTTGCCGGACGACACTCATGCCGGCGAACCTGCCAAGGTCGATGCAAAGAAAGCCGGCTGATTCGCCACCGTCCTGCCCGGGCCAAGCCGCCCGGGCGCGTTGATTTGCCCCGATTTCCCCTCAGGAAGGAACCCTGTCATGTGGTTCACCCGTCTCAGTATTAAAAACCCCATGCTCGCCACCATGATGATGGTGGCCTTGGTGGTACTCGGCCTCGCCGCCTATTTCCGCCTGCCGGTGGAAGAAATGCCCAATGTGCAGTTCCCCTTCGTGGTGGTGGTGACCGCCTACCCGGGCGCATCACCGGAAATCGTCGAAACCGAGGTATCGCGGCGCATTGAAGAAAAGCTGCAATCGCTGCCGCGCATCAAGCACATCAATTCCGACTCCTACAACGGCCAATCGGTCGTGGTGGCCGAGTTTGAATTGAGCACCGATACCGAAAAAGCGATGCGCGATGTGCGCGACAAGGTGGAAGAGGCCAAGGTCGACTTCCGTCGCGAAATCAAGGAGCCGCGCATCATCCAGGCGCGCAATGATGACCGGCCGACCATCTCGGTGGCGCTGACCAGCGACAAGCTCGACACCCGGCAGATGACCGTGCTGGCCGACCAGACCATTCTGCGCCAGTTCCAGACCATTTCCGGTGTCGGCACCGCCACCCTGGTGGGCGGATTGCAGCGCCAGGTGCGGGTGGAAATCGACCCGGCCAAGATGCGCGCGCTCGGTGTCGGGGCCGATCAGGTGGTGTCGGCCTTGCGTAGCGAAAACGAGGAAATTCCGCTTGGCAATATCGAATTCGAGCGCACCGAGCGCATCGTCCAGCTGCGCGGCCGCATCAAGGATGCCGATGGCTTCCGCCAGATCGTCGTCGCGCGGCATGGCGGCCAGGTGATTACCGTCGGCCATATCGCCACCGTGCAAGATGGCGCCGAAGAACAGACCTCGCTATCGCTGGTGAATGGCAAGCGCGCCATTTCCATCGATATCCGTCAGATCGACGGCGCAAATACCATCGAAGTAACCGATGGCGTCAAAGCCATGGTGAAAAAGCTCAACAAGGAAGTGGCCGACAGCGGCGTGCAGCTGAGCGTGGTGAATGACTCGTCCAAGGGCATACGCAATTCGCTGGAAGACGTGCGCGCTACCTTGCTCGAAGGGGCCGCCCTTACCGTGCTGATTGTCTGGCTGTTCCTCGGCTCCTGGCGCTCGACCGTGATCACCGGCCTGACTTTGCCGGTGGCTTTGATCGGCACCTTCTTCTTTCTGCACCTGTTCGGCTTCACCCTTAACGTAATGACGCTGATGGCGCTATCGCTCTGTATCGGCCTGCTGGTGGACGACGCCATCGTGGTGCGCGAGAACATCGTGCGCCATATCGAGATGGGCAAGGGCCACTATCAAGCCGCCATGGATGGCACCCAGGAAATCGGTCTGGCGGTGTTGGCCACTACCCTGACCATCATCGCGGTTTTCCTGCCGGTCGGTTTCATGGGCGGCATCATCGGCAAGTTCTTCTACCAGTTCGGTATCGCGGTATGTGCTTCGGTGCTGATCTCGATGTTCGTGTCCTTCACCCTCGACCCGATGCTGAGCTCGATCTGGCACGATCCGCACATCCATGGCAGCAAGCATGGCGGCATCTTCGGGCGGATTCTCGATGGCTTCGAGCGCTGGCTGGACAAGGTATCCGCCTTCTATGGCCGCACCATCGCCTGGGTACTGTCGGAGGAGCGCATCAGCCTGCCTAAGTGGCTGGTGTTGCCGCTGGCCCTGCTGTTCTTCCCGATTTCCGTGGTGGCGCTATTGTTCCGGCCGCGCGCCCGTGCCTGGGTAAAGTCGGGCTTTGCCGGCAAACCGACCTGGTCGCACCGCTTTATCGTGGTGATCGGTGGCATTGCCTCCTTTGTGCTGGCCCTGGCCATTCCGGCTACCGGCCTGGTGGCAGGTGAATTCATGCCCAAGGCCGACGTCGGTCGCATCTATGTGGATATGCGCACGCCGGTCGGCTCGGCCATCGACTACACCACCAGCAAGGCACGTCAGGCCGAGGCGGCCTTGCGCGAGTTCAAGGAAATCAATGAGCTCTACACCTCGGTGGATAGCGACTCCAAGCACATCATCAATGTACGTATCCGCATGCTGCCCAAGAAAGAGCGCACCGTCAGCCAGGAGCAGATGGTCAAGCGGGTGCGCGAACGTCTGGAGCGGATTGCTGGCGTGGAGATTCGCAGCGTCAGCGGTGGTGGTGGCGGTGGTGGCGGCGGTGACGGCCCGATTGCCATCCAGCTGCAGGGTAAGGACCTCGATGAGCTCAAGCGTATTGCCGAGAATATCGCCGATCGCCTCAAGCGCATCCCGCATGTCACCGAGGTAAAGACTTCGCTGCGTGCGGCCAAGCCTTCGGTGGACATCGAGGTGAACCGTGAGCTGGCCTCACAGGTGGGCCTGTCCATCGGCCAGATCGGTGCTGCTCTGCGCCCCTTGATCGCCGGCGATGAAATCAGCACCTGGCGCGCACCGGACGGCGACAATCTCGACGTGGTACTGCGTCTGCCCAAGTCCAGCCGCCGTATTTCGGAAGACCTGGCCGGTCTGCCGATAGCCAGCCGCGATATCGACCCGAGCACCGGACAGGTGGCAATGATTCCGCTGGGGCAAGTCGCCACCGTGAAGGACGCCGGCACCTCGACCCTGATCAAGCGTCGCGACCAGTATCGCAATGTGACCATCAATGCCGATGTGGACGGCGTGCCGATCAGCAAGGTGCAACCGGAAATCGACAAGATGCTGGAAAGCATCCAGCTGCCACCGGGCTATCGTCAGGTGCAGGAAGGCGACAATGAATTCATGACCGAGTCGGCAGGCTTTGCCGGTATTGCGATGATGATAGGCATGGTGTTCATCTTCCTGGTGCTGGCCTCGCAATTCGGCAGCATTTTCCAGCCGCTGGCGATCATGACCTCCTTGCCATTGAGCCTGCTCGGCGTATTCCTTGCCCTGATGGCCTGGCACAGCACGCTGAATCTGTTCTCCATCATCGGCATCATCATGCTGATGGGCCTGGTGACCAAGAACGCGATTTTGCTGATCGACTTTGTCAACCGGCTGCGCGAACAGGGCATGGCGCGCTTTGAAGCGATGGTGGAAGCCGGCCGGGTACGTCTGCGCCCGATCCTGATGACCACCTTTGCCATGATAGGCGGCATGTTGCCCCTGGCCCTGGCACTGGGCGAAGGCGCCGAACAGCGCGCTCCGATGGCGCATGCCATCATCGGTGGGGTGATCACCTCCACCCTGCTCACCCTGGTGGTGGTACCGGTGGTGTTCACCTATCTGGACGACTTCACCAGCTGGCTCAAGCAATTGTTCCGCAGCCAGCATGCCCAGTCGCTCGATGACGGCGCCACGCTGGACCCGCAAGCCAGCGCAGGACGCTGATATACCAGCACAGGGCCCGCTCCGGCGGGCCTTGTGTTGCGTGTTGTCGTCACTTATCGCGCAAATCCCCATCTTGACAGGCGCAATTCGTGTTTCGCCGCTCTGCCACTGGCGCAGCGCCCGGCTGGCGCACTAACATCGCCGGTCAACAAACCAACAGGAGGCCCCGCCTCCAGCCACAGACCGGGAGAACGCCATGCAACTGATTTCCGCCCTGACCGAGCCAAACAAGCTTTGGAGCGAATTGAAGGAAAAGCCGAATTTCCTGCTGCCCCTGCTCCTGATCACCATAGGTACTGCGGTGGCCATGCTGGTGTATTTCCAGCGCGTTGATGTGGCATGGCTGCAAGACCAGATGGTGGCCCAGGTGGATCCGGCACAGCGGGCGGCCGTGCGCGAGCAGGTCAGCGTGAATCTGATCAAGTGGAGCTCGGCCATCGGCGGGCCGATCGGCATCCTGATCGTGTTTGCCCTGATGGCCGGCTATTACACCCTGGCAGCCAAGATTGCCGGTGCACGTCAGGGCTATGGTGCCTGGTTCGGCTTTACCTGCTGGACCTCGGTACCCGGCGTGCTCGGTATGGCGGTACTGGTAGTCGGCGCCCTGACCATGAATCCGCAAACCGCCATGGAATCCTTGCAGCTCACCCATATCGACCCCTTGCTGGTGCATCTTGCAACAGACAACCCGTGGAAAAAGCTGGCGGGCGGCTTCGATCTGCTCAGCTTTTGGTCCATCGGTCTTGGCGCCATTGGCTGGCGCAACTGGACCGGCGCCGGCTGGGGCCAGGCCGTGTTTGTCAACGCCCTGCCCACCATTTTGATTTATGGCGGCTGGGCAGCATTCATTCTCGCAAAACATTGATCCGGAGCTTTCATGCGTTTGCCGTTCAAGAAAAAATGGTTGGGTCTCGTGCTTGCCATCGCGGTGATCGGCCTGCCGCTGTTTGCCAAATCACGCAGCAGCGGCGATGCCAAGCCGGTTGATATGCAGGCGGCGGCCATGCAGGATATCCGCCCTACCATCCTGGCATCGGGCACCCTCGCCTATCGCGATGAAGTGAATCTGCGCTCGGAAGTCACCGCACGGGTAGCGGAAATCCTGATCGAGGAAGGCAGCGATGTGAAAGCCGGCCAGTTGCTGATGCGGCTTGATCCGGTCAGCTACCGCAATGCCATCGAGCGCGAGCAGGCCAGCCGCCGCCAGGCCGAGGTCGGCATCGAGCAGCTGCGCGCCACGTTGGAGCTGCGCCGCAGCCAGTTCGAGCGCACGCGCAAGCTGTTCGAGGCCAAGATGGTCGACCAGTCCAAATTCGACCTCGACCGTAACCAGCTCCAGGTAGCCGAAGTGGATTTGCGCGCCAATCAGGAAGCACTGAAGCGGGCCGATGCCATTTTGAAAGAAGCGCGCGAGCAGCTGGGCAAGACCGAAATCCGCGCGCCGATTGCCGGCCGGGTGGTGAGCCTGCCGATCAAGGTCGGCGAAACCGCCATTCCGTCGATCTCAGCCCAGGCCGGTGCCCAGCTGCTTACCCTGGCTGATACCTCGGCCATCCAGGCCGAACTCAAGGTGGATGAAGGCGATATCGCCAAGGTCAATCTGGCCCAGCCGGTCAATATCTACCCGGCCGCCTACCCGGATACGCCGCTCAAAGGCAAGGTGGAAAAGGTTGCATTGAGCAGCAGCGGCGACGCCACCGGCTCACAAAGCCGCAACTACAAGGTGACGGTGAGCCTTAACCCCGACCCGACCTTGAAGCTGCGCTCGGGCATGAGCGCCCGCGCCGAAATCCTGCTGGGCGATGGCAACAAACGGCTGGCGGTGCCGGTAGAGGCGGTGATCAGCGAGGAAGATGAATCGAGCAAGCAGACCCGCCGCTTTATCGCTGTAGCGCGCGAGGGTAAAACGCACCGGCAGCCGGTCAAGGTCGGCATTTCTGATGACCGCTGGCAGGAAGTGCTCGACGGCATCAAGGTCGGTGACACGGTGATTGTCGGCCCGGGCAAGACCTTGAACGATCTCAAGGAAGGCGATGCGGTGCGCGCCCAGAAGCCGGAAGAAAAGGCCAAGCACAGCGACAAGAAGGACAAGAAGGCATGAGCCAGCCTTTGATCGTGCTGGAGCAGATCGTCAAGCGCTACCGGCTTGGCGATACCGACTTCGAGGCGCTGCGCGGCGTCAGCCTCAATATCGCCCGCAATGAATATGTGGCCCTGGTCGGGCCATCGGGCTCGGGCAAGTCCACCCTGATGAATTTGATCGGCTGCCTCGACACCCCGACCAGCGGCAGCTACCGGCTCAATGATCGCGATGTCGCCACCCTCAATGACAACGAGCTGGCTGCCATCCGCAATCAGGAAATCGGCTTTGTGTTCCAGAGCTTTCATCTGCTGCCGCGCATGGATGTGCTCGGCAATGTCGCCCAGCCACTGGTATACCGCGGCCTGCCGCTGCGCGAACGTGAAAAGCTGGCGAGCGAATCGCTACGGCGGGTCGGGCTGGGCGACAAGCTGCGCCACCGTCCCAACCAGCTATCGGGCGGGCAACGGCAGCGGGTGGCGGTGGCTCGCGCCCTGGTCGGCCACCCTTCCCTGCTGCTGGCCGACGAGCCGACCGGTAATCTCGACTCGAAAACCTCCGAGGAAATCATGGCGCTGTTCGATGCCCTGCACCGCGATGGCCAGACCGTGGTGCTGGTCACCCACGAACCGGATATCGCCGCCCATTGCCAGCGCACGGTACGGGTCAGCGATGGCCATATCGTGTTCGACAGCCTAGCCGAAAGCGCGGTGCCAGCATGATGATCGTGATCATCGAAGCGTTGCGCGCCGCGCTGGCCAATATCCTCGCCAACCGCTTGCGCAGTTTTCTGACTACCCTGGGCATCCTGATCGGCACGGCGGCAGTGGTGGCCGTGGTGGCGCTGATGCAGGGCTTTAGCAGTTCGATCTCGGCACAGTTCGCTGATCTGGGCGGCAGCTCGCTTACCGTGGATGCGCTGAACAAGCGCGAAAACTATCTGAGCGGCGATATCCGCTATCTGAAAACCACCGATCTGGACTTGCTGCGCTACCGCATCGAAGGCATCGGCCATGTCGCCCCGACCATGCGCGCCCAGATCGGCAAGGTCAGCTATCGCGCCGAATCCACCGCGCCGGCGGTATATGGCATTACCTCGGAATACCAGCTGATCGAGCGCCGCTTTACCAATCAGGGTCGCTTTCTGGTGCGTGCCGATAATGACAGCCGCCGCCGCGTGGCGGTGATCGGCGAAAAGGTTCGGCAAGA
Source organism: Chitinimonas sp. (assembly GCF_041904975.1). Taxonomy (NCBI): domain Bacteria; kingdom Pseudomonadati; phylum Pseudomonadota; class Betaproteobacteria; order Neisseriales; family Chitinibacteraceae; genus Chitinimonas; species Chitinimonas sp. The sequence continues at coordinate 9,477 of NZ_JAYRLZ010000112.1, forward strand.
CCAGAAACTGCCGGCCAAACCGATCGACAGCTATATCCAGCTCGGCCATGAGTGGTTCAAGGTAGTGGGCGTGATGGAGCCGCGTGGCGAGGTGCTCGGTTTCAATCAGGACCAGTATGTATTGATTCCGTTCGACACCGCGGTGGCGCTGCAGGGCAGCCAGTCCAAGGTGCAGTTCGATATCAATTTCACCGTGGCGAATATCGCCGATATCGACGCAGTCAAGGCCAGGGTGACGCGCGCCTTGCGCATCAACCACGGCCTGCGCGCCAGCCAGCCCGACGACTTCGAGATTCGCGCCCCTGACCAGATCGCCAAGACGTTCGAGCAGATCACCAGCATGGGCACCCTGGTGCTGGGTGGCATTGTCGGCATTTCGCTGCTGGTGGGCGGCATCGGCATCATGACGGTGATGCTGGTATCGGTGACCGAGCGCACCCGTGAAATCGGCATCCTCAAGGCGCTCGGTGCCACCCGGCGCGATATCCTGGTGCAGTTCCTGATCGAAGCCGGCCTGCTCAGCCTGATCGGCGGCCTGATCGGCATTGCTATCGGTTATGGCCTGGGCCACGGCATCGCCATGCTGATCCCGAACTTTCCGCCCGCCATCGTGCCGCTCTGGGCCAGCCTCGGCGCCGCCCTGTTCTGCGCCCTGGTGGGCGTGGTGTTCGGCATCATGCCAGCCTCCAAAGCCGCCAATCTCGATCCGATCGAGGCGCTGCGCTACGAGTGAATCAAGACTGGCGCACGCTCCGGGCCGTTCAACTGGCCGGGTGCATCGATCGCATTGACGGTAAGTGGCCCCATCGCCCGACCTCCCCCTTTGCCGGGGGAGGCTCTGCCAAGGCTGGCGATCAGCCCTTGGCCTTCACCACCGGAAAGTCGATATCGGTATGGGCGACATTGTTCACATAGTTGGTCAGTACATTGAGCGCCACAAGCAGCACGATTTCGATGACTTCAGCATCGCTGAAACCGGCGGCGCGCACGGCGGCAAGTTCCTGGTCGCTGACCCGACCACGGTCCGCAACAACCCGGTATGCAAAATTCAGCGCGGCCGAGGTCTTGGCATCGCTGCTCTGGTGATCACGCGCGGCGGCAATCTCGTCCGAGCTGAGCTTGGCGACGTTCTGGCCCAGATAGGTATGAGCCGACAGGCAATAGTCGCAGCCATTGTATTCAGCGACCGCCAGGGCAATGCGCTCACGCAGTGCACCATTGAGGCTGGACTTGTTCAGCGCGCCATTGAGCGACATATACCCTTCCAGCGCGGCGGGGCTGTTGCCGACCAGCTTCATCAGATTCGGCACCACGCCAAGCTGTTGCTTGACGGCTGCCAGCAGCGGCTTGCTGGCTTCGAGGGAGGTTTCAACGCTAGGGATGGCAATGCGGCTCATGGTGATTTCCTTGTTGGTTAGCTTACTGCAGCACCCGGTGTGCTGCGAGTGACGACACTATGCGCCGTTTACCAAACAAGCAGAATCCATGAATTTTTGAATTGAATATTCCCAAATACGGAATAGTTACCCCTCTTGAACCGAGCGCGCTTAACGCAGCAAGCGCGCCGAGCCCGCTGCCACCGCGACCACCACGCTGACGACGGCCAGCAACGCCATGCCGCCTTGCAGGCCAAAGCCATGCACCATGAACCCCATCAGCGGTGGCCCGGCCAGAGAGCCGCTATAGCCAAGCGTGGCCACCGCCGCCAGTGCCGCAGCCCCTTCGCGACCGGCGGCGCTGAATACGCAAGGAAACACGGCAGCGACGCCAAGGCCGGCCAGGGCAAAGCCGAAGGCAGCAAAGGCAATATTCGGGGCAAACAAGGCAAGGCTGATGCCGAAGGCCGCCAGCAGGCTGCTGAAGGCCACCAGGCGCCGCGCACCATGGCGCTCCTTCAGGCCATCGCCGAGCAGACGTGCCACCAGCATGGCGCCGGCAAAGGCGGCATAGCCCAGCGGCGCAACCGCCTCGCTGGCGTGCAGGTGATCGCGCAGGAACAGGGCTATCCAGTTGGTCAGCGATCCCTCGGAAATGGCACCGAGGAAAGCCAGTGCACCAAGCCAGACCAGCGCGCCATGCGGCATGGCAAAGTGCTTCTTGGCGAGTTCGGCATCGGGCTGGTCACAGGGCAGTACGCGATAAGCGAGTGCCAGCGGCAGCGCCAGCACCACGCTGATCAGCACGAAGTGAGCCCACGGCGGCAGACCGAGCGCTGCCGCAGCACTGCCCAGCAAGGCGCCGGCGAAGGTGCCGACGCAAAACCAGGCATGCAGCAAGGACATGATGGAGCGCCCGGCGCGCTGTTCCGCCTCGGCCCCCAGGGCATTGATCGCCACATCGAAACTGCTGCTGGCCGCCCCGATCGCCACCATACCGGCCAGCAGCGCCCACCACAGAGGCAACAGCGCCAGTACCGGCAGGATCAGTAACAGGCCGATGCCGGCATACAGTGCGGCACGGCGGGCACCAAAATGGCCTACCAGCCAGGCCGATAGCGGAAACGATGTCACGGCGCCAATGCCACCACCAAGCAATACGGTGCCCAAGGTGGCCGGATCAAGCGACAGCGCATCGCGCACGGCAGGCAAGCGCGCAGCCCAGCTGGCGTAGATCACGCCCAACAACAGAAACAAGGCAGGAATGGCAGCCCGCTCTAGCCAGGCTGGATGGGCGGTGGGTTCAGATCGCATGCGAGAGTTCGCTCTGGAGAAAGGCAAAGGCCGGCCTCGCGGGCCGGCCCATGGACAACGATGGATGCACCATCATTCTTACATGAAGTTTACACAATATCGGCCGACAGGGCTTCCAGTTGTTCCTGGAGCTGCAGCCAGCGCGCTTCGACTTCACCCAGACGAATTTCCACCTCGGACTGGCGGCGCACGGTATCTTTCAGGCGCTCTTTTTGCTCGGCCGCATAGATCGCTTCGCCGGCCAGTTCGGCATCCAGCGTGGCTTTCTCCTCATTGAGCCGAGTGAGCTGACTCTCTACCTGGGCAAGCTCCTTCTCCAGCGGCTTGCGCAACTGCGAAATACGCTGGCGTGGCGCGGCCGCGGCACGCTTTTGCGCCTTGCGATCAAGCGGCTCATCGTCAGCGGGCGCCGCACCGGGCCGAACCTCGTTGTCTTGCCGGTAACGCTTGTAATCGTCCAGATCGCCATCGAAGGGCTGCACCCGGCCCGCCTCCACCAGCCAGAAGCGATCGGTGGTGGCTCGCAGCAGATGCCGGTCATGCGAGACGACGATCATGGCGCCGATATAGTCCTGCAAGGCCAGGGTCAGCGCATGGCGCATTTCCAGGTCCAGGTGATTGGTCGGCTCATCGAGCAGCAACAGATTCGGCCGCTGCCAGACGATCATCGCCAGGGCGAGGCGCGCTTTCTCGCCGCCGGAGAACGGCTCGACCGGGCCAGTCGCCATCTCGCCGCGGAAATCAAAGCCGCCGAGGAAGTTGCGCAATTCCTGCTCAGTCGCCTTGCCATCGAGCTTTTGTAAATGCCAGAGCG